>NZ_JBEZGQ010000051.1:3322-18434 GCF_040650095.1 Actinoplanes sp. NPDC048791
TCACCCCACCCGTAGTCGTCCCCCCCCGCTTCACCCCCGGGCGGGCGGTGTGGGGCCCCTCGCGGCCCTCCCCCCCCCCCCCCACGGCGGTACGCACGTGGCGTCCACAGCCCAGGTGGGCCGCGTCCAGGTGGTGAAGGTGGAGAGCAAGGGCCGCCAGAACCGCCGGGTCCGGATCAAGCTGGTCAGCTGATTCCCGCCTCCCGCCGCCGGCCTCGCCCCTCCGTTTAGCATCTCCGGCGGACACGCGGGCCCGAGATATCGGATCAAGGACGCAGATTCTCGCTGAACTATGAACGACGCGACAGCCGGCAACGCCATTGTCGAGCCTGGATAGACAACGGCCGAATATGAACCGGAGATTGCCGGCCGCGTGAACAGCAATCGGACGGCCGAAAAGGTGGCATCGAGTTCCTACGATCCACCCGACCGCAGCACCCTCGCTGCGGTCACCGTCCGAAAGGCAGTTCGTATGCCCTCTTCTGCCAGTCGTTTGGCGATCGCCGGAATCGCCGGCGTTGTCCTCGCAGCCGGCGCCGTGGTGCCCGCAGTGGCCGCCACGCCGCGCACCGTCGCCCCCGTGTCCGCCGTACCGTCGCTGGCCGCCAAGAAGGCCGCGACCACGAGCGCCAAGGAACGTAAGCGAGTCGACAGCGTCAAGACGCCCAAGCTGGGCTGGTACAAGTGTTATGACACGGCGGAATGCGCCACCGTGCGCCTGCCGCTCGACTACGACAAGCCCAAGGGTGCGACGACCGAAGTAGCGGTTCTGCGGGTCAAGGCCCGCGACCAGAAGCGCAAGATCGGCAGCCTGTTCCTCAACCCCGGTGGCCCCGGCGGCTCGGGCACGTCCATCGCGCTCAACGCGCCGCTGTTCCTGAGCGACTCGGTGCTCGACCGCTTCGACATCGTCGGCGTCGACCCGCGCGGCATCGCCAACAGCGAGAACGTCAAGTGCTTCAAGTCCACCAAGGACCAGACCCAGGCGTACGCCGGCCTGAACGTCGCCTTCCCGTACGGCAAGGCCGAGGAGAAGGCGTACATCAAGTCCGCCAAGGCCGTGGCCAAGGCCTGCTCGACAACCGGCAAGAAGATCGCCGGTGCCATGTCGACCGCCGAGGTCGTCCGGGACATGGACGTGCTGCGCCGCGCCGTGGGTGACAAGAAGCTGACCTACCTGGGCTTCAGCTACGGCACCGCGATCGGCCAGTACTACGCCAACATGTTCCCGGACCGCTTCCGGGCGCTGGTCGTCGACGGTGTCATCGACCCGGTCTCGTGGACGGGCACCAGCAAGACGAAGAACCAGATCCAGGATGAGCGCATGCACTCGGCCGACGGCGCGTACAAGGCGCTGCGCGAGATCCTCAAGCGCTGCGACAAGGCCGGCGAGAAGTACTGCAGCTTCGCGGCCGGTGACCCGGTCAAGAACTTCGAGACGATCGCGCAGAAGCTGCGGGCGAAGCCGCTCGTCATCACCGACGAGTTCGGCACCTACACGATCACCTATGCCGACTTCGTGGGCGGCATCCTCGGCTCGCTCTACGACACCTACGCGGGTGACGTCGTGGCCGACCTCTCGTCGCAGCTGTGGACGCTGCTGGCCACGCCCGCCGCGACCAGTGCCGACAAGGCCGTCGCGAAGAAGGCGGTCATCGAGCGGATCAAGGAAGCGCGCAACCGCAAGCCGGGTCGCGACTTCCCGTACTACAACGACTTCGAAGCCTTCAGCGGTGTGATGTGCACCGACGGTCTGCACCCGAAGGACGCGAACTCGTGGCCGGCAGCGACGGCCAAGGCCGACAAGCGCGCTCCGTACTTCGGCCGCGCGTGGGCCTGGGGCAGCGTGCAGTGTGCCCGCAACTCGTGGACCGTCCGCGACGAGGACGCCTACACCGGCCCGTTCAACCGTCGCTCGGCCGCGCCGGTGCTCGTTGTCGGCAGCTACTGGGACCCGGCCACGAACTACCAGGAGGCCGTCTCCTCCGCCAAGCTCCTGCCGAACAGCCGCCTGCTGTCCAGCACGAACTGGGGTCACACCGCGTACGGCACCTCGGCGTGCGCGACGACCGCGATCGACAACTACCTGCTCAAGGCCACGCTGCCCGCCAAGGGCAAGGTGTGCCAGGGTGACATCCAGCCGTTCACCGAGCCACTGGTGAGCCCGGACAAGCCGGAGGAGATGTCGACGATGCGCGCGGACCAGTCGAAGCAGCTTCCGCCGGTCGCCGACCTGATCCCGGCGTCGGTGCTCAACGGCACCAGGTAGTACCGCAGCGGCGCTGCCGCCGGCTGTCGGCTCTTCGGAGCTGCCAGTCGGCCGGCAGCGCCGCTCTGCGGCCACCATCGCGGATTCCCTACCAGCTCGTCAGGAGCAGATGGTTGACCAGCAACGCCATCGCGGCCTGCACGATGAGCCAGCCCCGGCGACTCCGCGGAGGCAGCAGCACAGCGCCCGCGGCGAACCAGACCGCGAAGGGCAGCCAGATCCGTTCCACCTCGGCCTTGCTGAGCCCAGAGACGTCAGCAGCCAGAATGGCCACCAGGGCAGCGATCGGAAGCAACCGCTCCGCGCTGACGGGTCGCGCCAAGACAGCACGCCGCAGGATCGGTGCCGCCGCCAGCCCGGCCGACGCCACCACCGCCGCCAGATTCGCCCAGACCCAGTAGCCGTACGCGCGGTGGCTCGCCACGCCCTGGTAGTACCGCTCCACCACGAGCTGATAGCCGTCCCACCACCAGAAACCCGATGCGGTGAAGGCGGCGATGACCACGCCACCGCCCAGCGCCGCGAAGACGAGCGGTCGCCAACGCCGGGCCAGGAAAACGACAGCCAGCACGATCGGCGCGAGCAGCGTGAGTCCGTACGAGAGATAGAGCGCGAAGGCGAGCAGAACGCCACCGAAGAAGGCGGCCACCGGCGCGCGCCGGGTCAGCCCCCGCGCCAGCAGCATCACTCCCACCGCAGCCAGCCCGGCGAACAGACCGTCGGCGGACGCGCCCACCCACACCGCTCCCGGGAACAGCACGGCGAACGGCACAGCGGCCCGGGCGGCTTCCGTGGCATCCGAAGCGCTCCCGCCGCCCAGTAGTCGAACTGTCTCGGGCACCGCCACCGCTGCCGCCGCACCGACCAGGACACAAACCATGGCCGCCCATCCCCCGCCACCGAGACCGACGCGGTCCAGGCCGACGAAGACGAGAAGAGCGCCCGGCGGGTGCCCGGAGACATGGGTGGTCCAGGAATCCGGCTGGAAGTCGAGAATCCGAGCAGCGAACCCTCGCAGCATCGCCGGCACGTCGGTGACACCGGGCACCTCGTGCAGATACTCCGGCTGCGTGGTGAGGCGACCCGCGAGTCCTCGCTGCCAGCCGTCGACGAGGGCCAGGCTGAACGTCCAGACGACCGCTGTGCCGTAGCCCGCGACAAGCAGGGATCGCCACGACAGGCGCGTGGCCAACGCCTGCCCGTGCCAGATGACAAGGCCCGCGATCAGCAGGGCCAACGGCGTCCCCGGGCCGAGGTGCGGCACCCACTGGGCGTAGAACGGCGCTGAACTGGCCTGCACCGGATGGCCGGCCAGATAGAGCAGGCCTCCCACCAGGGCTGCGACGCCGATCAGCGCCAGGGCCACGAGAGCCGCCACGATGTCCGCCCGTGACGAGCCGGACAGGCGCGCCCGGGCCCGCGACGACCGGATCCGCTGCAGGGTGGTCACGCCCGCAGCTCCGCGGCGGCGAAGTCAGCCATGCCGGTAGGAAGGTCGATCTCGGCCGAGAAGCCGAGCTCCTTGGCCGCCCGTTCCGGGGAGGCGACCACGTGGCGAACGTCGCCGAGGCGGAACTCACCGGTCACCACCGGCGCGGGGCCGGCCATCACGTCGGACAGGGCCTGCGCCATGTCACCGACCGTCGCCGGGCGTCCCGAAGCGATGTTGTAGGCCGAGAAGGCGGACGTCCCGGTCACTTCGAGAGCCGCCACATTGGCCCGGGCCACATCGGTCACGTGCACGAAGTCACGACGCTGGCGGCCGTCCTCGAAGACTCGCGGTGCCCGGCCCGCCTCCAGCGCAGAGCGGAAGATCGCCGCAACTCCGCTGTAGGGAGTGTCGCGGGGCATTCCCGGTCCGTAGACGTTGTGGTAGCGCAGGGCGACCACTGAACCGCCGCTCTGCCGCGCCCATGCTGCCGAGAGGTGCTCCTGGGCGAGTTTGGTGGCCGCGTACACACTGCGTGGCTCGAGTCTGGCGTCCTCGCTGGTGGTGGTCGAGACGAGCGGAGCCCGGCACACGGGACACGGCGGTTCGAACTGGCCGCCCTCGAGATCCTCGGCGGTTCGGGCCGGTGGACGCTGGGGGCCGTGGTCCGGGCATGCGTACGAGCCCTCGCCGTAGACGACCATGGAGCTGGCCAGCACGAGGCGACGCACCTGGGTGCGGGCCATCTCGGCGAGCAGCACGGCCGTGGCCAGGTCGTTGCTGCCGACGTAGTCCGGGAGGTCCGCGAGATCCACGCCCATGCCGACCATGGCGGCTTGATGCACGACGACGTCGACGCCCCGAAGCGCGGCGGCCACGGCATCACGGTCACGGAGATCGGCGATCTGGACCGTGGCGCCCGCGACGGTCGCCGGCAGGGGCTCCCGGTGCGCCGCCGGGTGGCCGTTGTCGAGGATCGCCACGGAATGCCCCGCTGCGAGCAGCGCAGCGGTCACGTGGGTTCCGATGAAGCCGGCGCCGCCGGTCACAAGCACATGGGTCACGGCGGCCACGTTAGGCCTCGGCGCCGGGTTGCGGGGTGGTTCGGCGGGAGGCGTCAGCGGTTCGTAAGAACTGTCCTCGACGTCATTATCTTGTAAGGGTTTCCGCAGCTCTTCCCCCGATAGCTTGCGGACATGACCGATGTGGTGCTGCCCTGCCTGAACGAGGCTCCCGCCCTGCCGTGGCTGCTCACGCGGCTGCCCCCGGGCTACCGTGCGATCGTCGCCGACAACGGCTCGACGGACGGGTCGGCGGACGTCGCACGCGCCCACGGTGCCGAGGTGGTGTCCGTCCCCGAGCCGGGTTACGGCGCCGCCGTGCACGCCGGGCTCCTGGCGGCGGATCCGGACGACGGTGTCGTCTGCGTGCTGGATGCCGACGGGTCGTTCGATCCCGCGGTCCTTCCCCGGCTGGCCGATCCTGTCCGCGCGGGTGCGGCGGAGCTGGTCGTCGGGCGACGGCGGCCGACGACCCGCAACGCGTGGCCGGCGCACGCCCGGCTCGGCAACGCGGTGCTGTCTCAGCGTCTGCGCCGCACCACCGGGCTGCCCGTGCACGACATCGGGCCGATCCGCGCCGCGCGCAAGTCCGACCTGCTGGCGCTCGGGTTGCGTGACCGCCGTTTCGGCTACCCGCTCGAGCTGCTGATCGCGGCCGGCCAGGCCGGCTGGCGGGTCACCGAGATCGACGTCGCCTACCACCCGCGCGCCGCCGGCACCCGTTCCAAGGTCACCGGGACGGTGCGGGGCACCGCTCGGGCGATCCGCGACATGAGTGCGGTGCTGGCCCGATGACCCGAATCCTCGTGCTGGCGAAGACACCCGTTCCGGGCCGGGTGAAGACGCGGCTCTGCCCACCCTGGACACTCGAGCAAGCCGCCGTGGTGGCAGGAGCTGCGCTGCACGACACCCTCGAAACGGTGGGCGCGGGCGTGCTGGTGGTGGACGGCGACCATCCCGCACCGGCCGGCTGGGACAGGATCGCCCAGCGTGGTGATCAGCTCCGGTCCCGGTTGGCCAACGCCTTCGCGGATGCCGGAGCGGGTCCCGTAGTGCTGATCGGCATGGACACCCCGCAGGTGACGCGCGCCCTTCTCGCCCAGGCCGCGGCCCGGCTCGCCGATGCGGACGCCGTTCTGGGACTGGCCGAGGACGGCGGCTGGTGGGCTCTCGGGCTGCGCGATCCCGCCCATGCCGAAATACTCCGCACGATCCCCACCTCGCTGTCGGACACCGGCGCACGCACCTTCCGGGCGCTGCAGGACTCAGGCTTGCGGGTGAGCTCGCTGCCAGTTCTCCGCGACGTCGACACAGTCGCGGATGCTCGGGCGGTCGCCGACCTGTGCCCGGCCGACAGCCAGTTCAGGCGTGTCGTGACCGCTCTCGATGCGGAAGTGGCGGTATGACCACCGCGACGATCAGCACCCCCGGGATCCTCGATGTCTACGAGGAGGCACTGCGCCGGGCCGAGGCGGGCGAGAACGCCGAGCTCGTCCTGCGGAGCCCGTACGGCTCCGAGCGGGTCATCGATGCCGCCTCCTGGTGCCGTGCCCGGATCCCGGGTGATTCCGGGCTGCTCAGGCGCTGTTCCGGCCCGACGCTCGACATCGGGTGTGGTCCTGGTCGGCTCATCAACGCCTTGAACCGCTGGGGTTGTCCCGCTCTCGGGGTCGACATCAGCGCCACCGCTGTTCGCATCGCTCGGGCGCGGGGAGCGACTGTGCTGCGGCGTGACGTCTTCGGGCAGTTGCCGGGGCACGGCCGCTGGCGGCATCTCCTGCTGGCCGACGGCAACATCGGCATCGGGGGCGATCCGGTGACTCTGTTGCGTCGCTGCCGCGAACTGCTCGGCTCCGACGGACGCCTGCACGCCGAGCTCTCGGCCCCGGGCACCCGCAGCTGGGCCGGCGCGGCGAGCATCCGCGCCGCGGGCGATCCGGCTGTCGCGACGTTCCGGTGGGCGGAGGTGGCGCCGGAGGATCTGGCTGATCTTGCTGAATTGTCTGCTCTGCGGGTGACCGAGACCTGGAAGGAGGCAGGGCGGTGGTTCGCGACGCTCACCCCGGCATGAGCACTTCGCCGGCCCGACGCAAGCGGCTGCCCAACCTGCTCCGGCAGCCGCTCCCTGAACCTCCCGAAGCATTGCGCCTCGGGCCGCTGAGGGAGGGTGCGTTTCCCTCGGCGCTGAGGTCGGCACGACTGACGAGTCAGCTCGGGGTTGCGCTCGCGGTCGCCTTCACCATCTGCTTTCTGACCGGGCTGACCAGCCACTTCATCCAGCACCCACCGTCCTGGTTCTGGTGGCCGTCGCGCCCCGCGGGCCTCTACCGATTCACCCAGGGGCTGCACGTCATCACAGGCCTGGCCTCGATCCCGCTGCTCGGCGCGAAGCTCTGGTCGGTCTACCCACGCCTCTTCGAATGGCCACCGGCGCGAAGCATCGTGCACGCCATCGAGCGCGCAAGCATCGCCGTGCTGGTCGCGTCGGCCCTGTTCCAGCTGATCGGTGGCGTTCTCAACATCGCCCGCTGGTACGGACCCCTGCCGTTCTACTTCACGACCGGCCACTACTGGGTGGCGTGGCTGACCGTCGGCGCGCTACTGGTGCACATCGGCGTCAAGCTTCCCGTGGTCCGCGAGGCGTTCGTCCGGCCCGCTCCGGAAGAACCCGGTCGAGGGCTCAGCCGGCGTGGACTGCTCGGCACCGTCGGAGCCGCAGCCGGCGTGATCACACTCGCTACGGCGGGACAGACCATCACCCCGTTGGCGCCGGTCTCCGTGCTCGCGCCGCGACGGTCCACCTCCGGACCTCAGCACCTTCCGGTCAACAAGACGGCAGCCGGCGCTGGTGTGCGTGATCGAGCACTCGATCCAGCGTATCGCCTGACCATCGCGGGTCCGACCGGGGAAGTCACCCTCTCCTTGGACGGCTTGGCCGCGCTGGAACAGCACACAGTCGTGCTGCCGATCGCATGCGTCGAGGGCTGGAGCGCTACGGGCACCTGGACGGGCGTACGGCTCCAGGATCTGATCGCCCTTGCCGGCGGTGATCCGGAAACGGCGTCCGCCGAGGTGGAATCACTGGAGCAGGGCGGGCGATACCGAACGTCGACCGTGGCGTCTCCGCACGTACGGGACCGCTGGACGTTGATTGCGCTTCGGCTCAACGGCGCACCGCTGGATCTGGACCACGGCTATCCGGCGAGGCTCATCGCACCGAACAGGCCGGGCGTCCTGCAGACCAAGTGGGTCACCCGGATCACCGTTCAGGAGGCGTCGTGAGGGGCGCGCTGATCGCAGTGGGCGCGATCGTGATGGGGTACGCGGTGCTGGGCGCGGCCACCGACCCGGACCTCAAGCCCGGCGGCGTCCTGCTGTTCCTGGCCGCGGTTCTCGTAGGGCACGATGCGGTACTCCTACCGGCGACGATCGCGGGAGGGGCCATCATCGGGCGCTTCGCTCCTCGCCGGTTCCTGCCCGGCATCCGAGCGGCAGCGATCATCAGCCTCGCCGTCGGTGTGGTGGCACTTCCTCTCGTGCTCGGCTACGGCCGCTCGGGCGACAATCCGTCGGTCCTACCCCTCGCCTATGGTCGCGGCCTGCTTCTGGTCCTGGCCGTGACCTGGGCTGCCGCGCTTGTGTCGGCCGGAGTCGTGCGCCACCGCGCCGGTACAACCAAGGGTGACCGTCCGAGGCCGGCTCGAGCCCCGCGTGCGCCATCGCGCCAACTGGCCGACAGCCCGGAAGCGAACCCGAGTTCATCACCGCCACCACCAGCCGAAGATCCGCAACCGCACCATCTCAGCCGTCCGAAGGACAGCAGTGACTGACTCCCACCGCAAGCCACCGCGCCTCACGTCCGGCCAGCCGCGGCCACCGCACGGCATCACGCCCGGCTCCCACTCCCAACCGGCTCAACCAGGGCGGATCCGCCGAGAACCGGCACCCCGCGGCAACACCGTAAGAGGATTGCAAGGTCTCTCAGCCCCGCGTATGGGTAGCGTCGCAGCCGTGAGCCACCGCGTACTCGTCGTCGACGACGACCCGACCGTCAGCGACGTCGTCCGCCGCTACCTTGAGCAGGAGGGCTGCCAGGTCCGACTTGTCGGTGACGGCCTGGCCGCCCTCGCCGCCGTGGCGTCCGAGATGCCCGACATCGTGGTCCTCGACCTGATGATGCCCGGCATCGACGGTCTGGAGGTCTGCCGGCGCCTGCGCCGCGACGCACCCGAGCTGCCCGTCGTCATGCTCACCGCGTTGGGCGAGGAGTCGGACCGCGTGCTGGGGCTCGAGGTCGGCGCCGACGACTACGTCACCAAGCCGTTCTCGCCGCGTGAGCTCGTGCTGCGGATCCGCTCGGTGCTTCGCCGGACGGTGGCACCCGTCGCTCCGCCCGCCTCGGCCACTGTCGTCGACGGAGACCTGACCGCCGACACCGGGCGCCGGATCGCTCGTCTCGGTGGTGAAGTGCTTCCGCTGACCACCCGGGAGTTCGATCTCCTGGAGTTCCTGATGCGTCATCCGGCTCGGGCCTGGTCGCGGGCCGAGTTGCTCGACAAGGTGTGGGGCTGGCAGTTCGGCGACCACTCGACGGTGACGGTTCACGTGCGCCGGTTGCGGGAGAAGATCGAGGCCGACCCGGCATCTCCGCGGCGCATCCTCACCGCCTGGGGTGTCGGCTACCGCTACGAACGGGTGTCCGGCAATGTCTGATCTCATTCTCATCGGCCTCTACGCCCTCGCGGCCGGCGCTGTCGTCGGAGTGGTCGGCGAGATCGCTCTGCGGCTGCTGCGGAAGCGGTCGATCATCCTGCACGTCTGCGTGCTGCTGACGATCACCGTCACTTCTGTCGTGGCCGGCGTCGCCGCTGTCGCGCGGGCCATGTTCCTCTCTGCTCACGACCTTCAAGTCGTGCTGATCACCGTGGCAGCATCGGCCGCGGTGAGCCTCGGTGTCGGCGCCACCTTCGGCCACCGGCTCGCCACCGCCTCGGTCTGGGCCACCCAGGCCCGCGAGCGGGAACGCCAGTTGGAGGCCGGCCGGCGCGACCTGGTGGCCTGGGTGTCGCACGACCTGCGCACTCCGCTCGCCGGGCTGCGGGCGATGGCCGAGGCCCTCGAGGACAACGTCGTCGGCGACCCGGCGACCGTGGCGGAGTATCACCGGCGGATCCGCATCGAGACCGACCGGATGGCCTATCTCGTCGACGACCTGTTCGAGCTGTCGCGCATCAACGCCGGCGCACTGCGGCTCGCGCTGTCCAGCGTGCCGCTCGGTGACGTCGTCTCCGATGCCATCGCCACCACCGCACCGCTGGCCCGGATGCGAGGAGTGCGGATCCTGGCCCGCGAGTCCGGCTGGCCGATCGTGACGGCCGGTGAGCCGGAGCTGAGCCGCGTCGTGGCCAATCTCCTGGTCAACTCCGTGCGATACACCCCGCCGGACGGCACCGTGGTGGTCGACGCGGGAGCCGAGCGCGGTGAGGTCTGGCTGGCTGTGTCGGACACCTGCGGTGGCATCCCCGAGGCCGACCTGCCCCGGGTCTTCGATGTTGCTTTCCGCGGCGAGCGCGCCCGGACCCCGCGACCACAGGATCACGGTCCAGGCAACTCGGCGGCCGGCGGTGGTCTCGGCTTGGCGATCGTCCGGGGGCTGGTTGAGGCGCACGGTGGACACGTCGGCGTACGCAACACCGTCGACGGTTGTCGGTTCGAAGTACGGATACCTGCGAGTAGCCTGGGCAGCCGGACCTAGACCGGGGGGAACAGGTGAGCCGGCTGCGTCGGCGCTGCGAGCGCCGCCTCGAGAACATTGCCATTCCGAATCCGTTCGATCTGGACATTTTCTGCGCTGCCATGGCCACTTATCGGGGACGTCCGCTCACTTTGCGACCGATGCCCGGGCTCAGCGCTGGCCTGCCGTGCGGATTGTGGATCTCCGTGGAGAGCGCGGATTACGTGTTCTACGACCCGGAGACCTCGCAGCTGCACGCCGAGCACATCGTTTTGCATGAGCTGAGTCACATGCTCAGCGGCCACACCACCGGCGTCAACGCCGGCTCGGACAGCAAAGGCAGTGGCGGGATCGGCCGGCTGGTGCCCGACCTTGACCCCCGGACAATCAACACGATCCTCGGCCGCGTCAGCTACACCACCACCCAGGAGCGCGAGGCCGAGATGCTGGCTTCGTTGATCCGGGCCCGCTCGGCCTTCGGCGCAGCAACCGGTCACCGGTCCGGGGACACCCTCGGTCGGGTGGCCGACGTCCTGAAGTTCTCGTCTTGAACGGCGCCCTCACCGGCATCGTGCTCGTGCTGCTGTGGGGCACGGTCGTCGCTCGCCTGCCCGCCCTCTGGCGCGACGCCCAGCAACGGGCAATGTGGGCGACGTTGTTCTCGCTCTCGCTGGCCAAGACGGTGGCGACGCCCGGGGTCAACGCGACGGTCAGCGAGTGGATTCCGCAGTCACAGGTCATCCCCCACGTTCTCGGCGTCCTCGCCGCATTCTTCCTGCTGCGCTTCGTCTCCCTGATCACCGACTACGACGCGAAGCACCCGTACGCGGCGCGCTTCCAACAGCTGCTGGCCGCCTCGGTGCTGGTCGCGCTCATCATCTTGATCAGCATCACGCCCGGTGGCATCAAGACCAGGGCGACCGAGCTCTGGGATACGGACATACCGCCGACGGCAGCGGCCTACTGGATGGTGCTGAACGGATATCTGGGCGCAGTTCTCGCCCTCACCACGGCATTGTTCTGGCGGACCAGCCGCTCGGCCTCAGCCGCCCTGCTGCGCAACGGACTACGCGCGATGGCGCTCGGCACCTTCCTCGTCGCCGTTTACGCAGTGGTCAAAACCGCGGCGATAGTCGCGCACAGCCTCGGCGCCCGGATGCCGATCGAACGAGTCGAGCCCGCGGCCAACGCCCTCCGCACGATCGGCACCATCATCTGTCTCATCGGTGTGACCGTGCCGGCGAGCGGCAAGCTGCGCTCCGTCTTCCACGCCTACCGTTCACTCTGGGCGTTGCGTCCACTGTGGGGCGTCATGCGCCAGACCTTCCCCGACGTCATCCTCTTCCCCCGGCGACGGGCGCTGCTCGAACTGGCCGGGGTGGACGAGGTTCAGCTGCGCCTCTACCGGCGGGTGATCGAGATCCGGGACGGCATGCTGACGCTGCGCGACTACCTGCCGGCAGGTGCGCTCGATGAGGCGCGGAAGTACGTCGGTGACCGTCCGGCACTGGTCGAGGCGTGCGGTATCGCTCTCGCCCTGCGACTGCACCGGGACGGGGCGCCGCCGACCGAGAACGGTGACCGGTGGGCGGACATCGGCGGGGAGATCGCCGACGAGGTGGCCTGGCTCAGCGCCGTGAGCGCCGCCTTCCGCCGCGACGAGCCGGCAGCCTTCGCTGCCCGCCGGCCCGCGACCGCCGCCCCTTGAACCGGAACCCAGCTCGCCGGCGATCACTCTGCTGACCGGCAGCGGCCCGAGGACCAAACCACAGCTCAAGCGTCAGGCTTGCCCCGGTCGCGTTCCAGCTCCCACACCTGGCGCACCAGCTCCCCGATCGTGTCCCGGCTGCTCGGCGACACGTCCGCCGCACGCAGCGCGATCTCTTTCACCTTGGCGTCGCGCAGGGTGCCGAGCAGAGCCAGCTGACTGTCGATCTTCCGGGCCTCGTCGTCGTCCAGGAAGTAGGCGATCGGCACGCCGAAGTAGGTCGCCAGGCCCTTGAGGTGCTGGACGGTCGGGTTGGTGCGGCGTCCGGTGCGGAGCTGCCAGATGTACGTGTGCGAGATCTGGATGCCCTGCTGCGCCCGGATGGCCTCGGCCACCGCCATGTAGCTGGCCTCGCCCTGGCCCGCGGACCTGACCTGGGTGAAAAGGCGGTCCAGTTTTTCGGCGATGGAGAACTCGCTGGACACCGCACTCCCCTCGTCGCCGGGCCAAGATGGGACATGCGGATCATACCGACGAAAACCGGTCGCTGCATCGACGCCCATGAGCAGCCGAGGCTGCACATCCCCCGATGTTGGGGCGTCGCTGAACGACCGTAAACTCAGATTGATGACGCTCGGCCGAGCCTAAACGATGCAACCCGCCTGCTCAACCCGCCGGTATCCTTTTCACCGTGACGGACATTGTGGAGAGTCCAGAAGTATCGACCTTGCTCGATGAGTTGACCCACCTGACCGGCCGTGAGGATCCGTACCCCCGTTATCAGCGACTCCGCGAGATCTCCCCCGTCGTGCGCGCCGACGACGGCGCGCTCGTTGTCACCCGGCACGCCGACTGCATCGCGGTCACCCGCGATCCGCGGCTCGGGCACATGCCGTCGCACATGCTCGAGTTCGTCCGGGCCGACTGGGCCGACCACCCCGCGCTGCACCAGCTCTTCACGAGCATCCTGGCGATCAACCCGCCGGACCACACCCGGCTGCGCCGGCTGGTCAGTTCCTCTTTCACCGCCCGCCGGGTCCAGGCTCTGCAGCCGCGGATCACCGAGATGGTCGAGGATCTTCTGGTACGCATGAACGGCGACGTCGACTTCATCGATGCGTTCGCGTTCCCGCTGCCGGTCAACGTCATCGGTGAGCTGCTCGGCATCCCCGAGGAGGACCGCGCGCAGTTCCAGGGGCTGGTCCGGGACTGGACCCAGGTCCTCGAAGTGATCACGCCCGAAGTGCTGGCCACCGCGGACCCGGCGGCCGCCACCATCCAGGCCTATCTCGCCGGGCTCGCCGCCGAGCGCCGCCGCAAACCGGGTGACGACCTGATCAGTGCGCTGGTGGCAGCCGAGGAGGACGGCGAGAAGCTCACCGAGGACGAGCTGCTCACGATGGCGGCGCTGCTGTTCGCGGCCGGCTTCGAGACGACCACCAACCTGCTGGCCAACAGCCTGGTCGCCCTGCTGCGCAACCCCGACCAGCTCGAGCTGCTGCGCCGGGAGCCCGGACTGGCGGCGTCAGCGGTCGAGGAGCTGCTGCGCTT
Organism: Actinoplanes sp. NPDC048791; assembly: GCF_040650095.1. Classification (NCBI taxonomy): domain Bacteria; kingdom Bacillati; phylum Actinomycetota; class Actinomycetes; order Micromonosporales; family Micromonosporaceae; genus Actinoplanes; species Actinoplanes sp. NPDC048791. The sequence goes on from NZ_JBEZGQ010000051.1 coordinate 17,075, forward strand.
CGACACCCCGGTGCAGCTGCTGAGCCGGGTGGCCTGGGACGACGTGGAGATCGCGGGCGTTCCGGTGTCGGGCGGCGAACGGATCGTGGCCTACCTGGGGGCAGGCAACCGCGACCCGGAACGCTTCACCGACCCGGACCGGCTGGACCTTCGCCGCCCGGACAACGCGCCACTGTCCTTCGGCGGCGGCATCCACTACTGCCTCGGTGCGCCCCTGGCCCGTCTCGAAGCGCAGATCGCCATCCCGGCGTTGCTGGCGCGCTTCCCACAGCTCGCCCTCGCCGGCGATCCCGGCCGGCGCGACAGCCTGGCGATCCGCGGCTACACCAACCTGCCGATCTCCGTCGGCTGAGCACGTCACCAACCAGCCAGGAAACGCCGGGCGGTCCAGCAACGGGCCGGGGGGCTGGGATCAGCGACGGATGCTCAACACCCGCAGCGGAACGAGGACCGGGCCGGGGGCCGGGAGGGGAGCCGGCAGGGCCGGAAAATAGGAGCGCCGCTGCGAATTCCACGGGGGAAGAACTCGCAACGGCGTCGTAGGAAAGAGTATCGACCGTGGCGGTTATTGTCCATCCGTACCGTCGATCATCGCCGAATGGCCGAATCTCCGATGGCCCACTCTCCGGTCAGCAGGGCCGGCTCGGCGGAAGCGGCGGCCCGCCGGGCCGTCGCGACGGTCGCAGCCTCCGGTCGGCGGACGCTGCCCCACCGCCCGGCCCGGACCGGCCCCGGCTCGGATGAGTACCGGCATTGACGTGCGTAATTAGCCGACCGGCGATTATTCCGTGACGCCCACAGCCGGCGCCTCGGCGCTCTCCGCCAGCAGCCTCTTACGCTTCTTGGCCGGCAGCCGGTCGACGTACAGCAGCCCGTCAAGGTGATCCGTCTCGTGCTGGAGGCAGCGGGCCAGCAACCCCGTCCCGTCGATGCGTACCGGCTGGCCGAACATGTCGACGCCCGTCACGTAGGCGGTCGCGGGCCGGCCGACCTCGGCGCGGACCCCCGGCACCGACAGGCAGCCTTCGCTGTCCACTTCCAGGTCTCGCGCGTCCGGCAGGTGCAGGACCGGGTTCACCACGTGCGCCACGACGTTCGTCTCGGTTGCGTCGGGGCAGTCGACCACGAAGATCCGGGCGTCGACGCCGATCTGGTTCGCCGCCAGGCCCACCCCTTCCGCGGCGGCCATCGACGCGAACATGTCGGCGACGAGCTGTTGCAGCTCCTCGTCGAACACGGTCACGTCGGCGCATCGCCGATGCAGGACGGGGTTCCCGTAGCGGGTGATGGGTCGTGGGTTTCCGGCACGCGTCTGCACGGCACGATTTTAGGCCGTCCGCCGTGCTGGGGACCGCCCGCG
>NZ_JBEZGQ010000052.1:0-18416 GCF_040650095.1 Actinoplanes sp. NPDC048791
CAATGCGGTGGTGGCCTCGGCGAAATCCGGCATCACCCGGCCGGCCCAGCTCGCGGGACGCAAAGTGTCCGTCAACAGCCTCGGTGCGGCCGGCGGCGCGACCTCGTCGGGCGGGATCGACATGACCCCTATGCTGCCGTGTCGGTGGCGCCCCCGGTGCCGGCTCTCAGAAAGCGCTGGCGATCACCAGTTCCGTGGTCCGGCCGGGCAGCAGGTCCAGCTTGGCGATCCGGCCCGCGGCCTTGAGGTCGTCCTCGACCAGCGCGAGCCGGTCCAGCACCTCCGCCGGGCCCAGGGCCTCGGCGAGCGGCACGTCCGCCTTCATCGACAACTTGCGGTCCGACTTGGCCCGGCGGACCTGACGCAGAGCGTCCCCGGCCAGGTCGAGCAGGGTGGCATCGCCGCCGGGCGCGACCCGGGTCAGCTCGTACGTCGTCGGCCACGTCGAGGTGTGCACCGAGCCGTAGCGCCACCACGACCAGATCTCCTCGGTCGCGTACGGCAGGAACGGCGCGAACAGCCGCAGCAGCACGGACAGCCCGGCCGCCAGCGTGGCCCGGGCCGAGTCGCCGCCCGGCCCCTCGGCGTACGCCCGGTCCTTGACCAGCTCGATGTAGTCGTCGCAGAAGGTCCAGAAGAACGCCTCGCTCACCTGCAACGCGGTCGTGTGGTCGTACGCGTCGAACGCCGCCGTGGCCGCCTGCACGACCTCGGCCAACCGGGCGAGCACCGCCCGGTCCAGGTCCGCGGTGACCGGCCGCCGCAGCGCGTCCGCGGCACCCAGCCCGAGGGCGAACTTGGACGCGTTGAGCAGTTTGGTGGCGAGCCGCCGGCCGACCTTGATCTGCGCCGGGTCGAACGCCAGGTCGGCGCCGGGACGCCCGTTGGCGGCCCAGTAACGCACCGCGTCGGCGCCGTTCTGCACCAGCAGGTCCATCGGCGTCACGACGTTGCCCTTGGACTTGGACATCTTCTTGCGGTCGGGGTCGAGGATCCAGCCGGAGAGCACGGCGGTGCGCCACGGCAGCGTGCCGTGCGCGGCGTGCGACCGGACGATCGAGTAGAACAGCCAGGTCCGGATGATCTCCTGGCCCTGCGGCCGCAGATCCATCGGGAAGACGCGCCGGAAGAGGTCCTCGTCGCTGCCCCAGCCGCCGACGATCTGCGGGGTCAAAGACGAGGTGGCCCAGGTGTCCATGACGTCCGGGTCGGCGGTGAAGCCACCGGGCACGTCGCGCTGCTCCTCGGTGAAGCCGGGCGGACACTCCGAGGAAGGGTCGACCGGCAGCGCTGAAACATCCGGTATGAGAAGCTTGTCGTGGTCCGGCTCGCCAGCGTTGTCGAGCCGGTACCAGATGGGCACGGGCACACCGAAGAACCGCTGCCGGCTGACCAGCCAGTCCCCGGTCAGGCCGTTGACCCAGTGGTCGTAGCGGTGCCGCATGTGCGGCGGGATCCAGGTCAGCTCGTCGCCGCGGGCCACCAGCTCGTCCCGCAACTGAGCGTCACGCCCGCCGTTGCGGATGAACCACTGCCGGCTCGTGACGATCTCCAGCGGCGAGTCGCCCCGCTCGTAGAACTTGACCGGATGGGTGATCGGCCGCGGCTCGCCCAGCAGGTCACCCGTCTCGGTGAGCAGCCGGACCATCTCGCGGCGGGCGGCGTTGACGGTGAGCCCGGCGAACTGCGCGTACGCCGCGGCCGGGACGCCCGGCGGCCGGTCGGCCAGGAAACGGCCGTCGCGGCCGAGCACCACCCGGGTCTCCAGCTGCAGGTCGCGCCACCAGATGACGTCGGTCAGGTCGCCGAAGGTGCAGACCATCGCGACGCCGGTGCCCTTGTCCGCCTCGGCCAGCGGGTGAGCGTGCACCGGCACCTCGACGTCGAACAGCGGGGTGCGCACGGTGGTGCCGGCCAGCGGATGCCCCGGCGGGCAGACCAGCGCGACGCAGGCGGGCAGCAGCTCCGGGCGGGTCGTGTCGACCTCGACCGGCCCGTCCGGGCCGTGAAAACGCAACCGGTGGTACGCCCCGGGCCGCTCCCGGTCCTCGATCTCGGCCTGCGCGACAGCGGTACGGAACCCGACGTCCCACAACGTCGGCGCCTCCGACGTGTACGCCTCACCCCGGGCCAGGTTGTCGAGGAACGCCCGCTGCGAGACGGCCTGCGCCCGCGCGCCGATGGTCGTGTAGGTCAGCGCCCAGTCGACCGACAACCCGAGCCGCCGCCACAACGCCTCGAAGACCTTCTCGTCCTCGACGGTCAACCGGCCGCACAGCTCGACGAAGTTACGCCGCGAAACCGGCAGCGGCTGCTTGGGCGGCGCGGCGGGCGGCTGCCACTGCGGGTCGTACGGCAGTGAAGGGTCGCAGTAGACGCCGTAGACGTTCTGCACCCGGCGCTCGGTCGGCAGCCCGTTGTCGTCCCAGCCCATCGGATAGAAGACGGCCTTGCCCCGCATCCGCTGGAACCGCGCGACGGTGTCGGTGTGGGTGTAGGAGAAGACGTGCCCCATGTGCAGCTCACCGGAAACGGTCGGCGGCGGGGTGTCGATCGCGTACACGTTGGCCCGCTCGGCTACCGACCGGTCGAACCGGTAGGTCCCCTCGGCCTCCCAATGGGAGGCCCACTTGTCTTCCAGTCCGTCGAGGGTCGGGCGGTCGGGCATCCGGCCGCTTGCAGGCTCCGTCATGCGGCCAGCGTAGGGCCGTCCCGGCCACAGGACGAGCGGTATCCGCGACCAGCTGGTCGGCGGTACCACCTGGGCCGGACTCGATGGACCGGCAGGAGTTTCTCCGATTCAATCTTTCGGATGCAGGAGCTGCTTGTATCCCTTGCGGCGCGGGTCGGTGTCACGGTGACCGACGTGCAGGACGAGCACGACCGGTGGCAGGTCTATGCGCAGGCGGTCAACTCCGACGACTGCGCCGACCTGCTGCTTGAGGCTGTCGGCCTCGAGCCGGACCTCAACGTCGCGCTGAGCGTCGTGCTGAGGAAGCTCGAAGTGGTTCCGCAGGCCGACCGGCAGCGGTGGGTCGACGGACTGACCGGCGACATACAGCGGCAGTTCGCTGCCCGCCGGGCGGCCGAACTGCCGGTGCTGGAGACCCGGCCGCTGGCGCCTTCGCTACAGAAGGGAATCGAGCAGGAATGGTCCGACTGGCTCCAGCTACGTCTCGCCGAATCCTCCCCGGAGCGCGACGTGATCTCCCGGCTCAGCCGGACAGGCCGCACCAAACGTATCCGTCGCACCGCCGCCGAGAGGCTCAAGCGCCGGTAAACCAGCTCAGAAGAGCGGTGACCGTCCCTTGTAGCCGGTCGCCACCCGCAGGCCCGGCCGCAGCCCGCTCCCCGTACCCCGGTAGAGCATCAAGCTTCCCGGCGTCTTGAGCACCGCCACCAGATCCGTATACCCGTCCCGGTCGAAGTCGCCCACCCCGAGCAGGTCCCGCTTGTTGTTCCACCCCGTCCCGAGCTGCTTCCTCGCACCCAGCGACCCCTTGCGCCCCGGGTACAGGAACAGCTGGCCCGCCTTGCCCTGGCGGACCATCAGGTCCGGGTGGCCGTCGCGGTTGAAGTCGCCCACGCCGGTCAGTTCGTTGCGCTGGTCCCAGCCGCCCTTGGCGATCAGTTTGCGGCCGGCCAGCTTCGTGCCCTTCACCCCCGGATAGAGGTACAGGTTGTGGTTGCTGGTCTGGGCCGCCACCAGGTCCGGGTAGCCGTCCTTGTTCAGGTCGCCGATCGCGGTGATCTCGCGCATCTTCTTGAAGTCCTTGGACAGCAGTTTGCGCGTGCCGAGGCTGCCGCTGCTGCGGCCCGGATAGAAGTACAGGTAGCCGTTGGCGGCCACCCGGGCCACCACGTCGGGGTAGCCGTCGCGGTTGAGGTCGCCGATCCGGACGATCGAGTTCATCGCCTTCCAGCCGCTGCCGAGCTTCTTGCGGGTCTTCTCGTCGGCGTACGTGCCGTTGCCCGGGTACAGGAACAGGTTGCCGGTGCTGGACGTCCGGGCCAGGACGTCGGACCAGCCGTTGCCGTTGTGGTCGGCCAGTTTCGCGGCGGGCAGCGGGGCGAAGTCGACCAGGTTGCTGTCGATGTTGATGGTGACGCCGCCCCAGGTCTCCTTGTGGTCGCCCTGGTACTGCTTCATCCGGCGGTGCGGGGACCAGTGGGTGGCGGGCAGGCCCGTGTCGGTCAGCGTGGCGACCTTGTCCCAGCGGGCGAAGTCGAGGTAGTCGGGGCGTACGTAGCCGGGGGCGGCGTAGTTGGCGACCTGGTCGGCCACGCCGGAACCCATGCTGCTGTAGAAGCCGGACAGGTAGCCCAGGTCGTGCAGCTTGGCCGTCCAGGCGCCCATGAAGGCCAGCACACCCTTGCGGCAGGCGGCGTCGTCCGTCCGGTACGCCTCCATGTCGTAGATCAGCACGCTCTGCGCGGCCAGGCCGAGCGCGCGGGCCTGCACCACGGCGTCCTGCGCGGCGGTGGCTCCCTGCGCGGCCGCTTTCGTGTTGCTGATGAGGTTCTTCTTCTTGGTCGTCGTGCAGGACGCCTGCGGGCCGACGTACAGCGGGATCAGGTGCCAGCCGGCCGCGACCTGGGTGCGTACCCAGCCGGCGGTGAGGTTCTTCTGGGTGCAGCCGCGGTTGTTGCCGCCGATGTAGATGCCGATCCCGCGGTACGGCGAGGCTTTGCGCCACGCCGCCATGTTCGCGCTGGAGGGTGCCGTGCAGGCGTCGAAAGCCTTGCCGGAGAAGGTGCCGGGCTGCACGGTGGCCGCCGCGCTGGCACTCATCGTCGCGTCCGCCTGTGCCAGGGTCAGCGTCGAGAGCAGGATCACCGCCACACCGAAGGCCGCCCGGACGACTCGCTTGCGGTGCAACGGCGCCATTGTGCGCATGAAGACCTTTTCCGGGACGGACGACAGGGGACGTCCGACCCAATCAAAGGGATCAACGCAACGGGTACGGCCGAACAGACGATCTTCGAAGTCGAACAGTCAGCTCCGTCAGTGGACCGCCGGGGCTCACCCGACGTCGCGCAGCAGCTTCTCCACTTCGGCGAGGCGGGCGCTCACGTCGCCCAGGCGTTCCTCGGTGCGTTGCTGGGCGGCGGTCGCCTCGGCGAGCGCCGTGCGGTACCGCTCGTCGCGGGTCTGGTCCTCGCGGTTGCGCCGCGACACGAACGTCTGGTGGATGATGAGCAGCAGGATCGCGAAGATGCCGGCGACCACCACCAGTCCGGCCAGCTGTGCCACTGTTCCGACGGTGTCCGTCACGCCTGTTCCTTTCCCGTGCTGTCCTTGGGATCGTCCAGCGTCTTGGCCGCCTCGGCGACCCGCGCGGGATCCAGCCGCAGCAGGAACGGCGCGACGTCGTAGAAACGCATCGCCTTGCCGTCGTCGGAGAGCTCCAGTGACCCCGTGACGAGGCCGACTGCTTCCAGGCGTTGCAGGTGCATGTGGAGCAGCGGACGGCTCATGCCCAGGACGCGGGCCAGTTCGCTGACGTAGTTGCGGCCCTCGTTGAGGGCGGCGATGATCCGCAGCCGGTGCGGGTTCGCCAGGGCAGCCAGCACGTTCAGCAACTGCTCGCCGGACAGATCACGCTCACCGGACGCGTCCAGCGGACGGCCTGTGCCATCGCTTCGCTCCACTCACCTCGCCCGTTCGGTCGACCAACCGAGAGTATAGGGCCGCCGACACTCCGCGAGCCATGCGCGCGCCCCACCGCCGCGGGCCCGGTGCGATCGGTGACCCGGTCGCACCCGGCCCGCGGCAGCAGCGGGGGAGCAAGGTTCAGAGCAGGACACGGATGCCGTACCGGGCCAGCCAGGCGTTGGTCTGCAGCATCATCTCGATGTCGGCGCGGCCCTGCCAGCCACCGGCCAGCCGGTCCAGGTCGGCGAGCTGGGCGGTTGCGGCCTCCCGGTTCAGGTACGGCGCGATCGGCGCTTCCCGGTCGGCCAGCACCTCCTGCAGAGCGTCCCGCAGGGCCTCGGCGTGCCGGACGTCCGGCGTACTCGGGAAGGGGTTCTTCGGCCGGTCCAGGATCTCGTCCGGCAGCACCTGCCGGCCCAGCCGGCGCAGGATGCTCTTCGACCGCCCGCCGTGGGTCTTGAGTGCCCACGGCATGTTGAAGGCGTACTGCACGAGCTCCGGCTCGACGAACGGCACGCGCAGGCGCAGCCCGTTGTTGGCGGTGAGCCCGTCGTCCTGCGCGAGCCCCATCTCCATCCACCCCTGCAGGTACAGGTAGCAGATCTCGCGCATCCGGCGTTCCTGCGGGTCGGCGCCGGCCACGTGCGGCACCTTGGCCAGCTGGGTGCGGTACTGGTCGGCGCAGTAGCCCGGGATGTCCAGCCGCTTGAGCAGATCGGTGTCGAACAGGCCGGTACCGATGCCGGAGTTGCGCACGAAGTACTGGCCCGCGGCCACCCACGGCAGCGTCTCGGCCGCCACCACCTCCGGCTTGTCGATGTGCAGGAACTCGCCGAAGATCGTGTCCGACCACTCGCCCATCATGGTGATGTCCGCGCGCCGGCCGACCGCCTCGAAGAACATGTGGATCGAGTTGCTCATCTCGCCCACCGGCAGCGGCACGTCCGGCATCGCCCGCATCGCGGCGTCCCGGGTGACCGGGTCCCACAGCTCGTCGCGGTCGAGCTCGATGTCGGTGTGGTCGGTGCCGAGGTGCTCGGCGACCACGGCGGCGAAGCTGGCGTCCGCGTTGCCGTCGGCGCGTTCGGCGTTGCGCGCGTGGGTGGCGAAGTCCACCGAGATGGTGCGGAGCTGACCGTTGCCCCGCTCCCGGGCGATGCGGGTGGCCAGGGCCGTGACCAGGCTCGAGTCCAGGCCTCCGGACAGCATGATGGCCAGCGCCGGGTCGTCGGTCAGGCGCTTGGCGATCGCCTCTTCCAGCAGGCCGTGCACCCGGTCGACGGTGCCGTCCAGGTCCTCGGTGTGCTCGCGGGCCTCCAGCTGCCAGAAGGCCCGGGTGGTGACACCCCGGCGGTGCACGGTCGTCACACTGCCGCCCGGCACCTTGTGCATGTTGCGGAAGACCGCGTGGCCCGGGGTGCCGGCGAAGCCGATGACCTCGCGCAGACCGTCCTCGTCGACCGCGGCCGGCGTCAGCGGATGGGCGAAGATCGCCTTCGGCTCGGAGCCGAACACGACGCCGCCGCCGACCATCTGGTAGTACAGCGGCTTGATCCCGATCCGGTCGCGGACCAGCAGCAACCGCTCCTGCCGGGCGTCCCACAACGCGAAGGCGAAGATGCCGTCCAGCTGCTCGGCCACCCGGTCGCCGAAGATCAGGTACGCCTGCGCCACCAGCTCCGCGGTGCCGCCGCCGCGCAGCACGCACCCGCGGGCCAGCAGCTGCCCGCGCAGGGCCGTGGCGTTGAACAACTCGCCGTCGAACGTGATCGCGACGACCGGACGGCCGTCCGCGCTGACGCAGTACGGCTGCTGGCCCTCCGGGTCCTCACCGGCGATCCGCCGATGCCCCAGCGCCACGGGACCGCCCGCCCAGACCGACTCGCCGTCCGGGCCACGGTTGGCGACGGCGCCGGCCATCGCGCGCACCACGTCGCGGCGGTTCGACAGGTCCCGGTCGAAGTCCAGCCATCCGACAATGCCGGCCATCCGACACCTCTTCTCCCACTCGTCATCGATTTCCTCTGCGGCCAGATGCTCTGCCGACGCCGTCGAGGCGTGGTCGAGGAGCACTCGACACCGGCTGGAGCGGTCCGGGCCGCGTCTGGTTCGAGCGCCGTCCGAGGAGCCGTCGAGTGCGGCACCGCACGCTGGGCCGAATGCCGTCGTGTGAAGGGACAGATCATGGCCGAGCCCATCCTGCGTTTCCCCCTGCGTGGCCCGGATCCGCTCGAGCCCGCACCGGAGCTGGCGCGGCTGCGCACCGAGTGCCCCGCGGCGCGGATCGAACTGCCCAGCGGCCATCAGGCCTGGCTGGTGACCCGCTATGCGGACGCCCGGGCCGCGCTCGCCGATCCCCGGCTCAGCAAGGCGGCGACGACCGTCGAGGGCGCGCCCCGCATCCTGCCGGTGGCGGCGAACTCCAAGTCGATCTTCTCGATGGATCCGCCCGAACACACCCGGGTACGCCGGCTGGTCACGCCCGCGTTCGGCGCCCGCCGGATCGCTGCCATGCGCAAAGGTGTCGAGGAGCTCACCGACAGCCTGCTGGACGAGCTGGAGGCGACGGGACAGCCGGGTGACCTGGTGGCCGGCCTGGCCCTGCCGCTGCCCATCCGGGTGATCTGCGAGCTGCTCGGCGTCCCGTACGAGGACACCGAGAAGTTCCGGGGCTGGACGGACGTGATGCTCAGCATCACCGCCCATGCGCCGGCCGACGTGCTCGCCGCGCGCCGCAATCTCAACGCCTACCTGTCCGAGCTGATCGTGGCCCGCCGTGAGCAGCCCGCCGACGATCTGCTGACGGTGCTCATCCGGGCGGCGGAGGACGACGACCGGCTCAGCCACGAGGAGCTGCTGGCGTTCGGGCACACGCTGCTGGTGGCCGGATACCACGCGACCGCGGGCGAACTGATCCATGCCCTGCTGCACCTGATGAGCCGTCCGGACCAGCTCGCTGTCCTGCGCGACGACCCGGCCCTGATCGAACCCGCGGTCGAGGAACTGCTGCGGTTCTCCACCGCGGGCAGCGGGGCCAGCGCGTTGCGGGTCGCGACCGAGGACGTCGAGCTGGCCGGGGTGACGGTCCGGGCCGGGGAGGCGGTGCTGGCCTCGGCGCAGTCGGCGAACCGGGACGAGGAGGTCTTCGCCTGCCCAGAGCAGCTCGACGTGACGCGGCAGCACAATCCGCACCTGGCGTTCGGGCACGGCGTGCACCACTGCATCGGCGCACAGCTGGGCCGGATGGAGCTCGCGGTGGCGATCACCCGGCTGCTGGCCCGGTTCCCGGACGTCCACCTGGACCCGCACGCCGAGCTGCGCTGGATCGGCGGGATGGCGTTCAGCCGTCCCGCCGCCCTGCCGGTGCGCTGGTAGCCGGACGGCCCGGGGCCCGGTCGCGACGCGACCGGGCCCCGTCGTCCGTGGTCAGGCGACCGGCTTGCGCCCGATCACCACGGTCTCGGTGTCCTCGAGCAGCGGCACCGACGCGGTCCGGTCGAAACCCGCGGCGTGCAGCCAGTCACGGCAGTCCGAGACCCGGTACTCCGAGCCGCCCGGCGTCACCAGCAGCAGGTTCACGCTGCCCAGCAGGCTCAGGGTGCGGGCGCCGGCGGCATCGTCGATCATCCTGTCGTAGATCAGGACCGCACCACCGGGCCGGACCGACTGGAAGGCCCGGTCCAGCAGGCTCCGCCGCTGCTCGTCGTTCCAGTCGTGCAGGATGTGGCCGAACACCAGCACGTCGGCCTCGGGCAGCGGGTCGGCGAAGAAATCGCCGGAGTGGAACTGCAGCCGGTCGGCCACCCCGCGTTCGCTGGTCAGCTCCTCGAACAACGGCTTCAGGTGCGGCAGGTCGAAGACCCCGCCGCGCAGGTGCGGGTGCGCCTGGGCGAGTACGGAAGCCAGGTTGCCGCGGGCCCCGCCGATGTCGATGAACGTCTCGGTGGCACTCCAGTCGAACGCGCCGGCCAGGTCCGGGCCGATCAGGTTGGTCAGCGAGTCCATGCCGGAGATGAACCTGCGCAGGGCGTCGAGATCCTGGTAGAGGTTCGGGAAGAAGTTGTCGCTCATCGGCCCGGTCAGCTGCGGCTCACCCGTACGCAGGCCGTCCGGCAGCCGGCTCCACGCCTCGTACAGCCGGCTGCTGGTCATCCGCATCCAGCCGCCGAGGTAGCCGGGCCGGCCTTCGACCAGATACGCATCCGCGGCCGCGCTGTTGCGGTAGCCCTGGGCCGTGCGCTCGAGCATGCCCAGGGAAGTGAGCGAGTCGAGATACTCCTCGACTGCGCGCCCGTTGAGCCCGAGCCGTTCGCAGATCTGCGCCGGGCCGGCCGGGCCGTCGGCGAGCGCGGTGAACAGTCCCAGCTCGACGCCGGTCAGCACCACCTTCGCCCGCCAGAACGCCGTGCTCAGCTCCAGCAGCGGCCGCACTGCTGGTGTCGGCGCTGTCCTTGTCTCCATCGGACGGTCCTCCTCGTGGTCGTCGCGGGGCAGGGCACCCCGATGTCGATGACCGGCATCCTGTCCGTGGTCACTCGACGGCGGCTTGAGGTTCGGTGGTGGATCCACCCAGATCCGCCTGGAGCAGATCGGCGTGCAGCCGGCGCAGGGCGGCCGACGGCAGGATCTCGAAGGTCTCGGCCAGGCCGCGTTCCAGCCGTTGGTACACCGCGAGTGCCTCGCCCCGGCGCCCGGCGCGGCGCAGCGCCCGGATCAGCTGGGCGTGCAGGAGCTCGTTGTGCGACTCCGTGGCGGTCAGGCTCTTCAGCTCGCCGATCAGCTCGTGGTGCCGGCCGAGCTGCAGGTCGGCCTCGATCCGCATCTCGATCGCGTTGAAGCGGTTCTCCTCCAGCCGCAACCGATGCCGGCTCAGGACCGGCCCGGCGCTGACGCCGCTCAACACCGGCCCGCGCCACAGCTCCAGGGCTGCCCTCAGCTCGGCTGTCGCGCTGAGGGCGTCGCCGCGGGAGAGCAGCCGTTGCCCCGAGGTGGTGAGACGGTCGAACTCGTACAGATCGAGGATGTCGTCGTCGATCCGGACCAGATAGCCGGACTGGCTGGTGCGCAACCGCGGACTGGCGTGCGACCCGCCACCCAGGGACTTGCGGAGCTGGTAGACGTAGGTCTGCACGATGGTCCGGGCCGAGGCGGGCACAGCGTCACCCCAGAGCTCGCCGATCAGTGCCTCCGTGGGAATCACCCGGCCCGCGTCGATGAGCAGCAGAGCGAGCAGCTGACCCGGTTTCGGCGCCAGCGGCACCGGGCGTCCCTGATCGTCGAGCACCTCGAGCGGACCGAGCAGGTTGAACCGCACGATGACACCTTCCGTTCGTCGTGGACGTGTCCCGGGCGGTTCAGCGGGTGGTCAGTTCCTCCGCGAGATGATCGCCGCGCGGGACGGTCCCGGCTGGTGCGGGCGTGGCCGGCGGGACGGGGCGGGGCCGGATCAGCAAGGCGCGTTCCAGCCACCTCGGCACCCACCAGGTGTGCCGGCCGGAGATCGAGATCAGCGCGGGCACCAGCAGGGCGCGCAGCAGGGTCGCGTCGAGCAGGATGCCGATGCCCAGGCCGGAAGCCATGATCTTGATGTTCACGTCCGGCAGGATCGCCATCGAGGCGAAGGCCAGGAACAGGATCAGCGCGGCGCTGGTGACCAGCCGGCCGATCCGGCTCAGCCCCTCGACCACGGCCGTGCGCCCGTCGCCGGTCCGGTCGTACTCCTCGCGGATGCGGGTCAGCAGGAAGACCTCGTAGTCCATCGACAGTCCGAACAGGAACGCGAAGGTCATCAGTGGTACCCACATGGTGATCGAACCGGTCGCGGGCGAGTCCCAGAGCTGGGAGCCGTAGCCCTCCTGCCAGATGAGCACCAGGGCGCCGTACGCCGCGGCCAGGGACAACAGGTTCAGCAGGATGGCCTGCAGGGCCAGCAGCACCGACCGGAAGGCGCGGATCAGCACCAGGAAGGTGATCAGGGCGATCACCGCCAGCATGAGCGGGAAGTACCGGTAGAGCGACGAGGTGGCGTCGATCTCCTGGGCGCCGGTGCCGCCGACCTGCGCGGCCGGGAACTCCGCGTCCACCACGCCGCGGACCCGTTCGACGGTCCGCTTGCCGGTGGCCGTACTGGTCTCCGCATCGGGGATGACGGTCACCAGGGCCGAGCCGGGCCGGGTCCAGGCCGGCCCGGCCGGGGCCGTGGCGGTCCGGATGCCGGGCAGGGCGGCGACCCGGTCGGCGACGCGCTGTGCCTCGGCCGGTGAGCCGGTGCGGATCTCGATCGGCGTCAGCGAACCGTCCGGCAGATCCGCCGACCGCAGCTGGACGAGTCCCTGGTAGGCGGGCCCGGACGGGGTCAGGGCGTCGGCGGGCGGGCTGCCGATCCGGGTGCCGAAGGCGGCGACGCACAGCGGTACGAGCAGCGCCAGCGCGATGAACGTGGCGAGCCACCGCCTGCGGTAGACGAGCGCGGCCCAGCCGGCCCAGAGCCGGCTGCGGGTGTGCCGGGCGGCTCGCCGCGGCCAGTCCAGGCGCTCGCCGACGGTGGCCAGCAGGACCGGCAGCAGCGTCAGGTTGACCAGCGCGCTGACCACCGGGATCAGCAGCCCGCCGTAGCCGACGCTGCGCAGGAACGGCACCGGCAGGAAGACGAGCACCAGCAGGCCGAACCCGACCGCGGTGGCACTGAACAGCACCGCGGAACCGGCGGTCGACATCGCGCGGACGGTGGCCTCCCGGCTGTCCAGGCCGTTGCCGCGTTCCTCCCGCCAGCGGTTCACGATCAGCAGGGCGTAGTCGATCGCCACGCCGAGTCCGATCAGGGCGATCAGGTACTGCACCAGGAAGTTGACCTGGGTGATCCCGGTCAGGCCCCAGACCAGCAGGAAGGTGGTGAGGATCGAGACGGCGGCGAGCAGCAGCGGCAGCAGCGCGAGGAAGGAGCGGAAGACGAAGAGGAGCACCACCAGCGCGCCGATCGCCCCGATCATGGTCTCCACCAGGACGCCGGTGCTGACCTCGGAGTCCGCGGCCTGCGCGCTGAGCGCGTCGATCCCGGTGACCTGCACGGTGGTGCCGGCGGGCAGGCCCGCGGTGAGTGCCCCGGTGACCGTCGGGACCAGGTCCGGCCCGGCGGAACGCTCGCCGTAGAAGGGCTTGAAGACCAGGCCCAGCAGCGTACGGCCGTCCGGGGAGATCAGCCGCCGGTCGTCGGTGACCGGGTACGCCACCGAGCGCAGTTGCCCGCTCGCGTCCAACTTCGCGTACGCCTCGCGCAGCCCGTCCCGTACAGCGGGATCGTCGACTGTGGTGTCTCCCGGCAGTGTCACGACGGTCACCAGCGGACTCCCCGAGCCCCCGTTGCCGTACTCCCGCAGGATCGACACGTTGGCCTCGTAGCCGCGGGCCCCGGGGAACGAGAAGTCCCGGGAGAGGCGGTCGGTGGCCTGCCCCGCCGCAAAGATGCCGGCCACCAGTGCGGCCAGCCAGAACAGCAGAACGGGCACCTTGAAGCGCAGCACCCCGTCGGCAAACCTGGACATCGGCAAACCCCCTCGTCGAGCGGCGCCCGGGCGCTATCGACAGCATCACCCGTCACGTGTAAGAAAACTCTGACAGGTGTCAGGACGGTCTGTCAACGCATCCTCGCCGGTGGTGAAACAGCGACGGATCCGTATACGTCGGCTCTAGCGGCCCTTGAGTGGGCATCGATCGAGCGATGACACGGTCGCAGCCGGGAGCCCGCGATTCGCGGCGGGCGCGTGAGCGGGGAGAGAGCGACCATGCACCAGACCCTGATCGTGGCTCGGATGGATCCGGCCGACGCCGACGCGGTGGCCGGGATCTTCGCCGAGTCGGACGCCGGTGAACTGCCCCACCTGATCGGAGTGTCACGCCGCACGCTGTTCCGTTTCCACGGCCTGTACTTCCACCTGGTCGAGGCGGCCGACGACATCGCCGACCGGCTGTACGCGACCCGCGGTCACCCGTTGTACGCCGACGTCAACACCAAGCTCGGCAAGCACATGACGCCGTTCGACCCGGACTGGAAAGAACCGAAGGACGCGATGGCCACGACCTTCTACCAGTGGCAGTCCGGCAGCTGAAGTGGCGGTGCTGATCGCGGCGGCTCTGCTGGCCAACGGCCTGGCGGCGGGCGTGCTCATGGGCACTGTGCTCGGTGGAGTGCCGTTGCTGCTGAGCCTGCCGCCCGAGCGCTACCTGGAGACACACCGCTTTCTGGCCAACCGGTACGAGCCCTTCCAGCCGCTGTGCATGCTCGCGACCCTGGCCTGCGACGTCGCGCTGGTGGCGGTCGGGCCGGCCGGCGTACGGCCGCTGTTCGCCGCGTCGGCGCTGCTGATCCTCGGCGTCATCGCGATCTCGGCCGGGCGCAACGTACCGATCAAGCGATGGGCCATCGCGCTGGATCCGGCGCACCTGCCCGGCGAATGGTCGGACATCGACCCCCGCCGGCGGTGGGCCCGTTGGAACACCATCCGTACCGCCGCCGCCGTGCTGGCGTTCGCGCTCAACGTGCTGGCGGCGACCCTCCTGCGATGAATGAGGTCACCATGCCGGAAGAAGCCTTTCGGATTCTCCTGAAAATGCATGTCCGCCCGGGGCTGGAAGCCGATTTCGAGAAGGCCTGGCTGGCCGTCGGAAATGTGATAACCGAGCATCCGGCCAACCTCGGCCAATGGCTCATGCGAGCCACCGATGAAAGCTCCGTCTACTACATCATCAGTGACTGGGTGGACGAGCCGCAGTTCCGCCGATTCGAATTGAGTGACGCGCACGTCGCCCACCGCCGGCAGTTGCATCCGTTCCGGTCGGGCGGCTCCATGGCGACCATGCAGGTCCTGCACGGCTTTCCCGGCCGGGCCGGTGCCCGATGAGCACCCGGGTGCGCGCCCTGCTCTTTCTCGCCGCCGGCACCGAGGCCGGCGGTGAGTTGATCGCCGACGCGTACCACCGGGTCAGCAGTGAGCTGGCCGGCACCGCCGGCCTGCTGGGCAACGAGCTGCTGCGGTGCCGCGACGAACCGGACCGGCTGGTGGTGCTCAGCGAGTGGGCCAGCCTGGCGGATTTCCAGCGGTGGGAACGCACTGCCGGGCACCGGGCCGCGACAGCGCCGTTGCGGCCATTCCAGGAACACGCGGCGCCACCGCGGCACGGCTGTTACGAGGTCGTCGCGACACATCACTGATTCCCGTTCCCACGACCGGATCGCCGCTCGATCCGGACCATCGCTCGATACAGGGAGAAGAAATGACGAACGTGCAACGGCGCGAGATCCTGCGGGGCGCCTCACTTTCCTTCGCCGGCCTGGCCGGTGTGCTCGGCGCGGGCGCCGTGGCAGCGACTCCGGCGGTGGCTGCGGACCGCACCCGGGCCGAGCCGGCGTTGTCGCCGCTGGGGCCGTGGAGCGCCGAGGTGACGATCCCCGGTCAGTGGAGCGACCTGTCGCTCTACGCCTTCACGGCCGACGGGATCCTGCTCAACGGCAGCAACGCCGGCGCCATCGGCATCGGCGCCTGGCGCCGGACCGGACGGAATCGTTTCCGGTACGGATTCCGCGAATACCTACTATCGACTAGCGGACAGTTGGAGGGCGAACTCCGGGTCAAACTGGACGCTCGATTTACATCGGCCGATGCATTTGTGGCCGAGGGCGTGGCGGAGGGATTCGATTTGGCCGGGAATCCGACAGTGGTTTTCCATCCGGTCGTCACCGCGCGGCGATACGGCCTGGACTGATAAGGAAGTAGTCGCCGTCAATGCCTTCATGAACTCGCGGGTAACCCTGATACTGATCGGTGCGGGTGCACTCTGGTGAGCCGGTGACCGGATCGCCACCGGCTCAGCAATTGTTCAGGATGAACACCCTGTCGCCGCAGCCGGCGACGGGGTCGATGCGAAACCGGAGACGAAAACGGCGGGGGAGAAAGGTTGTGTTTTTCCGGATTTTAGGACCTATCGAGATCGAATACGCACACACGATAGTCACGCCCAAGGCGCCGAAGTTGCGCCAGGTGGCGGCGTTGCTGATCCTGCACGCGAACCGCACCGCCAGCGCCACGCAGCTCATCGAGGAGTTGTGGCAGGAACAACCACCGGCCAGCGCGCTGACCACCCTGCAGACCTACATCTACCAACTGCGCAAGATATTCGGTGCGGTCGTGCCGCCGGGCGACGCCCGGGACCTGCTCATCACCCGGCCGTCCGGATACGCGCTCATGGTCCCGCCGAACAATCTGGACCACGCCCAGTTCGAGACCCTGCTCCGGCAGGGGCGCACCGCCCTGGCGGCGGGGGACGCCGACCGGGCCTCCGGTCTGCTGCACGACGCGTTGTTCCTGTGGCGGGGGGCGCCACTGGGCGACGTGCCGACCGGGCCGTCCCTGAGTGCGTACGCGCAGTGGCTGGAGGAACAGCGGATGGACGCGCTGGAGCTGCGCATCAAGGCGGATCTGGCGGTCGGGATGCACCGGCAGCTCATCGGTGAGCTCAAGTCGCTGGTCGCCGCCAACGAACTGCACGAGTGGCTGCACGCGGAGCTGATGATCGCCCTGCACCGCTCCGGGCGCCGGGGCGAGGCGATGGGTGTGTACCAGCAGTTGCGCGTCACCCTGCGGGACAGTCTGGGGCTCGAGCCGTCGGCCGGGGTCCGGGACGTCTACCAGCAGGTGCTGACCGACGACTCGGTCTGACCAGTACGTGACGGGTGCGCCCGGCTGTACCGCGATGGTGCAGCCGGGCGCACCCGTCGTGGTCCGGATCGTCAGGTGGCGGTGTCGGTGCGCTCGGCGAGAAGCTCCGCGACCAGTGCGGTGGTGTGCCGGGCGGCCTGGAAACGCGGATCGCGCAGGACCTGCCGCAGAAAGTCGCCGGTCGTCCGGACGCCCGGGCCGTCCACCCGGAACTCCTCCAGCGCCCGGTCCAGCCGGGCGATGGCCTGCTCCCGGTCCGGCGCCCACACGACCACCTTGGCCAGCAGCGAGTCGTAGTCCGGGGCCACCCGGTAGCCGGGATACGCGTGCGAGTCCACCCGGGTGAACGGGCCACCGGCCGGGACGAACTCGGTGAGCAGGCCGGCCGTCGGGGCGAAGCCACGGTCGGGGTCCTCGGCGTTCAACCGGGCCTCCAGAGCCACCCCGCGTCGCGGCAGACTGAGCGCGTCCAGATCCAGCGGGAGTCCCGCGGCCACCCGCAGCTGCTCGCGGACGATGTCCAGGCCGGTGATCGCCTCGGTCACCGGGTGCTCGACCTGGATCCGGCAGTTGATCTCCATGAAGGTGAAGCGGCGATCGGCGCCGACCAGGAACTCGAACGTGCCGGCGCCCCGGAAGCCGGTGGCCCGGGCGCCGCGTACCGCGCTGTCGGCCATCTCCTGCGCCATCCCGTCGGGCAGGCCGCCGGCGGGAGCCTCCTCCAGCAGCTTCTGGTGCCGGCGCTGCACCGAGCAGTCCCGGTCGCCCAGGGCGACGGTGTTGCCGTGGTCGTCGCAGAGAACCTGCACCTCGATGTGCCGGGCGCCCTCGAGGTAGCGCTCGATGTAGAGGCCGCCGTCACCGAAGACGGCCATCGCCGTGGCCCGGGTGCTCCGGTACGCCGCCAGCAGCTCACCCGGGTGGCGGACCACCGCCATCCCGCGCCCGCCGCCCCCGGCCGACGCCTTGATGATCAGCGGATAACCCACCTCGTCGGCCAGCGCCCGGACGTCCTGCGCCGTGGGCCGCGAGATCCGGCCGCCGGGCAGGACGGGCAGCCCGGCCTCCTGCATCATCGTGCGGGCCGACGCCTTGTCCGCCATCCGGTGCAGGACCTCCGGTGGCGGACCGATGAACACCAGGCCGCTGCGCCGGCAGATCTCGGCGAAGTCGGCGTCCTCGGAGAGGAACCCGTAGCCCGGGTGGATCGCCTCGGCCCCGGCCTGCAGGGCCGCCTCGATGACGGCCGGCGCGTTCAGGTAGCTGTGCTTGGCCGCCGCCGGTCCGATGTGGATCGCCTGGTCGGCGGCCCGGACGACGGCCGAGTCGCGATCGGCGGTCGAGTAGACGGCGACGGTCTTGATGCCCATCTCCCGGCAGGTCCGGGCGACCCGCAGGGCGATCTCGCCGCGGTTGGCGATGAGTACCTTGCCGAACATCGCAGCGCCTCTCACTCCGGGCCGATCGGGTCGATCAGCACCAGCGGCTGGTCGTACTCGACCCCCTCGCCGTCGCCCGGCAGGATCTCCAGGACCCGGCCGGAGCAGTCCGCCTCGATCGGGTTCATCAGCTTCATCGCCTCCAGGATGCCGATCTGCTGACCGGTCTCCACGAAGTCACCCACCTCGATGAACGGCTTCGCCCCGGGCTCGCCGGCCCGGAAGAACGTGCCGACCAGGGGCGCCCGCAGCAGGTGTCCGCCGGCTGTCCCGGCGACCGCCGCGACGGGTGTCGCGACCACCGAGGCGGTGGCCGACACGGCCACCGTGCCGGGCCGCGCCCACTGCAGTTCGAGGACCGCCTCGCCGATCTGCGCGCGTACCCGGTCGAGGGGGCCGGGGACGCTCGCGACCAGCCGTTCGACCTGGCGGCACAGCTGGTCCAGGGTTTCGCCGGTGCCGTCAGTCATGCTCCGCCTCCCGAGTTCCGGATCCGGCCGCGCCGCCGGTTCATCCGTTCCGCCGGTGACGCGCCGGTCACCTCGTCGAGCGCCCGGGCCAGGGCCGCACCCAGCAGCTGGGCCGCGGCCGCGGGATCGGTGTGCGCGC
>NZ_JBEZGQ010000053.1:0-18376 GCF_040650095.1 Actinoplanes sp. NPDC048791
GGCCTCGGCCAGCAGCAGGGCGCCGTGGCACACCGACGCGTCCCGCCGGGCGCGGCCGGCGAGCCGGGCGATCGGCGCGGCCAGGTGCAGGTGCTGCGGCGCGGACAACCCGCCGGCCACCAGCAGCGTGTCGATGTCGGTGAGGTCGTCGAAGGCCACCGCGGGGGTGCGGACGCCGGTGTGGGGCCGGACCGGTCCGGCCTCGGCGGCAGAGCGGCGTCCGACCAGAGCGGGGCCGCGCTGCGGTAGCGCACCGGCTCGGCGTTGCCGCCCGGATACCAGGCCACGCCGAAGCCGTCGGCGTTGATGGTGCCGCCGCCGCGCATGTCCTGCGGCGCCCACGCCTGCCGGGCGAGGGCGTGCGGCGCCTCGAACAGCAGCTCCGCCAGCGGTACGGGTGTTCCGAGATAGGCCAGGTGCCGGCACATCAGTGGGTGCCGGGCCCGGCGTCGCGGGCACAGCGGAAGCCGCTGAAGATCTGCCGCCGGATCGGGTGGTCCCAGTTGCGGAAGGTGCCCCGGCAGGCGGCCCGGTCGGTGCCGAACGAGCCACCGCGCAGCACCTGGTAGTCGCCGCCGAAGAACACCTGCGAATACTCCTCGTACGGGAACACGGCGAAGCCCGGGTACGGGTGGAAGCCGGAACTCGTCCACTCCCACACGTCGCCGATGAGCTGGTGCACGCCCAGCGGTGAGGCACCGTCCGGATAGGCACCGACGGGCGCGGGCGACAGGTGGCGCTGGCCGAGGTTGGCGTGCCGGGCCTTCGGCGCCTCGTCGCCCCACGGGAAGCGCCGGGAGCGGCCGGTCACCGGGTCGTGCCGGGCCGCCTTCTCCCACTCGGCCTCGGAGGGCAGCCGGCGTCCGGCCCAGGCCGCGTACGCCTCCGCCTCGAAGAAGCACACGTGCACCACCGGCTCGTCCGGCACGATCCGCTCGGTACGCCCGAACGCCGTGGCCGCCCAGCCGTCCCCGTCACGCCGCCAGTGCAGCGGCGCGGTCAGCCCGGCCGTCTGCCGGTGCGCCCAGCCCCGCTCGCTCCACCATTGCGGATCGTCGTAGCCGCCCGCGTCGATGAACTCCGCGTACCGGCCGTTGGTCACCGGGGCCGCGTCGATGAAGAAGGCGGGCACGTCCACTGTGTGCGCGGGCCGTTCGTTGTCCAGCGCCCACGGCTCGGTGTCGGTGCCCATGGCGAACGGGCCGCCCGGGATCAGCACCTCGCCGGCGACGGGCACCCGGGCCGGTGGCGGTGGGTCGGCCGTCAGCACCGGCGCGCCGGTGCGCAGCTGGTGGGTGGCCAGCATCGTCTCGTCGTGCTGCTGCTCGTGCTGCACGATCATGCCGAAGGCGAACCCGTCGGCCAGCAACGGCCGGCTCTCGTCCAGCCGGACCCGGTCCAGCACGTCGAGAGCCTTGTCCCGCACCTGCTCCACGTAGGCGCGGGCCTCGGCCGGACCGAGCAGCGGCAACGCGGGCCGGTCGCTGCGCGGGTGCTTGAACGCGTCGTAGAGCTCGTCGATGTCGCGGCGCACCGGCTCGCGGCCGCCGACGTCGCGGACCAGCCAGAGCTCCTCCTGGTTGCCGACGTGCGCGAGGTCCCAGACCAGCGGCGACATGATCGGTGAGTGCTGCCGGACGAGATCGGCGTCGTCCACGGCATCGGTCAGCAGCGCCGTGCGGGCGCGGGCGCGCTCCAGCTCGGCGGCGACGGCGAGGCGCAGGTCCTGAGTCATCGGTGCGCGTCCTTCCGGGTGCCGGCGCGGTCCAGGCGCCGGTCGACGATGTCGGTGACCACGTCCCGCAGCGCGGGCGGCAGGCCGGTGCTGTCGAGGTTGCGGCAGGCGAGATCCAGCAGGTCGGTGGCGGTGCGCCGGATGTCGGGGTCGGCCAGCCCGGCGCGGGCGGCGGTCACCCACTGGCCGGCGGTGGCGGCCGCGACGGCCCGGGCCGCATCGGTGGTCGCGTCGTCGGCGAGCAGGGCCGCCACGACCGCGGCCGGGGCGATCCACTCCGTGCCGGGCTGGGTGTCGAGGTACCGGACCTCGAGATAGCCGCGCGGGCGGACCGGCGGGAACAGCGTGCTGAGGTGATAGTCGAGGTCGTCCACCCGGGGCGGGCCGGGCAGGGCCCCGTCGATCCAGTCGGCGAAGGTCACCCTCGCCGGCACGTCCCACGACTCCTCGCCGCGGCGCACACACAGCACGGGTGCGGCGAGGGCGTAGTCGGCCCAGCCGGTGGCCAGATCGCCGGGGGTGCCGACCGGTCTGGTGCGGCGCGGGTCGATGCCGTACCAGGTGGCCATCCGGGCCGAGGCCCAGCCGGTGTCGCGGCCCGCGTGCCGTCCCGAAGTGGCGAAGGCGGCCAGCAACGCCGGTCCCGCTTCGTGCAGGGCTCCCCAGCGGTGCGGTAGTTGCCGTTCGGTGCCGGCGTCGAGACAGATCTGCAGGCCGGCGGTGCTGCACATCATGGTCCGGCCGTGCCGGCCACGGGCGTCGAAGCTGCGTTGCATGGCGGCGTACCGCGGGGTCTGCAGCATGCGCCGGGGGGCCCGGTGCGGATCGAGGCCGGTGTCGCCCAGGACCAGGCCCGAACGGGCGAGCAGGGCGGTGAGGTGCGCCTGGTCGGCGCTGAGGGATTCGTACAACTCGGTGAGGGAGCCGGCCGGCGCCGAGGAGATCTCGAGCTGGCCGCCGGGCTCGACGGTCACCGCGCCACCGCCGGGTAACAGTGCGCCGGGGTGGGGATTGCCGAGTGCGGGTGGTGCGTACGTGCCTAGGGCTGTGCGGAGGTCCGCGGCTTCCAGATAGGCCGCCGGGGCGTCCGAGCGATGGACGGTCCATTCCAACTCGACGCCGATGCGCCGAGGTGGGCCGGTCTTGAAGCAGATGCCGGAGATGTGATCGGCGGCCTGGGCGAGATGCCGGAGGACGCCTTCGGACAACGGGCGCTTCGCACTGAAGGTAGCCATGCCCCTCCCCCGAGTAGTCAATCCATCCGGACCTTACCTACAACGGATCAGTCCCGGTAGGTGGGCTGCGCCACTTTCACCGATTGTTCAAGGGCGGGCCGCCTGCACCAGGAACCGGTGCGCGGTGGCGGTGTAGTGGCCGTGGGTGCGGATGGTCGCGTCTATCCGGCGCAGGGCGCGCTCGTACCGCTGGGGAGTGAAATCGCGGATCTGCCACGGCACCGCGCGCAGCTGATAGACCAGTGCGCCGATGTCGTGGAAGGTCAGCGACGGGCGTTCCTCGCGTACGTCGGTCACGATCAGCCCGGCCGCCTCCAGCGCCGCGACCGCCTCCGTCGCCGTCCAACTTGTCGCGTACGGCGGCGGGGCGCCGAGCTCGGCGTTCAGATCCCGCAGATCGTCGCTGCCGACCTGCTGGCTCAGCAGTGTCCCACCGGGCTTGAGCAGGCGGGCGATGTCCTCGGCGGGCAACCGGCCGTGCCGGCTCAGCACCACGTCGAACTCGTTCTCCCCACCCGGCAGCTCGGTGAGCACCGACACCCCGAACGGCGCCAGCCGGTCCCGCGCGACCGGCACGTTCGGCGCCCAGCCCTCCACCGCGACGGTGTGCGCGGGCAGCGGCGCCAGCTCCACGAGCAGCTCACCACCGCCGGTGTCCAGGTCCAGCAGACTGCTCGCCGGCCGCAGCAGGGGACGGGCCAGGTCCGGATAGGACCAGGACGGATCCGAGCCGACCGCGCGGCCGTCGAGCCAAGCGAACTCCCACCCGGTGATCGGCACCCCGGCGGCCTCGCCGACGAGGTGGTCGTACTCCGCAGAAGAACGCATGCCCGACGGTAACCGGGTGGCTCCGGCCGGCGCGACCGGGATACGTCCGGTCTACGATCCGGACATGGTGCGCCTCGGCGGTCGGACGGAAGTCGCAGCGATCGATGCGCGACCGTTCCTCGCCGCCCTGCCCGAGCTGCTGGCCGGGTGGCGCGCGCTGGACTTCGTCGACGGCGTGGTCCGGCATCCGGTCACCGAGCGGGCCCACGGCGGGCTGCGGGTGGTCGACGGCCGGCATCCTTACCCGGGCGTCGCCTACCGGCTGGTGCTGCGCGAGGACGAGGTGCCCGCGCCGACGGCCGAGGAGGCGGCGGTCGCGGCCCGGCTGGTGCACGCCGACGCGATGGCCGCGACCGAGTGGGAGCGCGGCCGGATTGCGGCGGCCCGGGCCACCGGGCGGGTGGCGACAACCTGGCACACGTACGCGATCACGCTCGAAGCCGACGAGCGGGAACGGACGTGCTTCACGGTGCACCACACCGACACGGACACCCGGGCGCGGGTCGAGCTGTCCCCGGGGCCGGTCGGCCTGCTGCTGGAGGTGCCGGACTGGCTCGGTGCCCGAGGGCTGCTCAGTGGGGTGGTGACCGTGCGGATGTCGGTCGATGCGAGCCGGCTGCCGCCGTACGGGAACGAGGAGCCGCAGCTGGTCGCGACGGTGACCCACCCGCGAGCCCTCGGAAGCGGGGAGCTGACGGTGGCCGCGGCCGAGCCGGGCCGCTGGTCGGTGACCACCCGGGCGAGTGCTCGCGGGGTGGGGTGGCTGCGACCGCTCGTCGGGCTGCTCGCGCCGCTGGTGAGGGGGCCGGTGCAGCGCGGGCTGGATGATTTCCTGGCGGCGCTGCCGGCGCGGTTCGAGGCCCTGAACAGGGAGATCACGGCCCGGTATCCGACGCCGCCGGATCCGCGGACGCTGGCCGGGCAGGTGCTGGCCGACCTCGTCTCCGCCGTCCCGACCACCGTCCCCACGCCGGCCTGACCTGCCCGCTTGGCTCTGCCCGCGCCGGGCTGACGTGCCCGCCGGGGCCCGGATTGACCGCCTGGCCGGGCCTGCCCGCGGCGGCTCAGGCCAAGGCGGGCTCGATTCGGCGGAGCAGGCCCGGCCAGCCGCTGCCCATGCCCTTGAGCGAGATGCTGCCCGGGACAAAACCGGCATGCCGCAGGAACAGCCGGGTCCCGGAGCCCTCGGGCTCGAGCCGCCACGTGATCGTGGTGTCCAGGCTGCCCTCGGCGAACGTGTACACCAGCAGCCGCTCCGGGTCGACCTCCAGCACCTCGCACGGCTGCTGTCCCCAGCTGCCCATGTCCATGGTGAAGCGGTGGCCCACGATCGGCTTGATGTCACCCGCGGCCCACCACCGGGCCAGCAGCTCGGGCTCGGTCAGCGCGCGCCAGACGGCGGCGGGCTCCCGGGCGATGAACTGGTCCAGTTCGATGTCGGTCTTGTCGGTCACCGGTCGTCTCCCTCTTCCTCGACGAGATCACGCAGCGCGACCAGGCGGTCCCGCCAGTAGCGCTCGAACGGATGCAGCCACTCCTGGACGCCGGCGAGCGGCTCGGCGGCCAGGTGGTAGTAGCGGTGCCGGCCGCGCGGCTCCTCGCGGACGAGGCCGGCCTGGCGCAGGACCGCGAGGTGCTCGGAAACCGCAGGGCGGCTCAGCTCGAAGTGCCCGGCCAGCTCCCCGGCGGCGCGGGGGCCGTCCCGGAGAGCGACCAGCAGCCGGCGCCGGACCGGGTTGGCCAGCGCCGCGAACACGTCACCGTCAGGCATGCCGCCCATGATGCGTCGGAGATCCCCGACATGTCAACAATCTCCGACGCATTAGGGTCGGGGTATGGATCTGGTTTTCGTGCACGGTTCGTGCGTCGACGACGGCGCCTGGTGGTGGTCCCGGGTGGCCGCCCTGCTGCCGTTCCCCAGCATCGCGGCACCGCTGCCCAGCTGCGGCGCGGCGGCCGGGCAGGCGGGCCTGGCGGACGACGTCGCCGCCGTGCGGCACGTGCTGAGCGGGACGGGTCCGGCAATCGTCGTCGCCCACTCGTACGGCGGAGTCGTCGCGACCGAGGCGGCGGCCACCCAGGACGTGCGGCAGCTCGTCTACATCACGTCGTTCCTGCCGAAGGTCGGGGAGTCCCTGGCGACCTTCGCCGGTAGCGAGCCGGCCCCGTTCCTGGATTTCGCCGCCGACGGCACTTTCGGCGTCCGCCGAGAGCTGACCGAGGAGCTGTTCCTGCAGGACTGCGACGCCGCGGCGGTCGAGGGCGCGCAGGCCCGGCTGACCCGCCAGTCGGCGTCGGTGGTGGCCACACCCGTCACGGTCGCGGCCTGGCAAGACATCCCGAGCACCTACCTGGTGTGCGCCGAGGACCGCGCGACCCCGCCGGAGCTGCAGCGCACCCAGGCCGCCCGGGCCCGCCGTACGGTGGAACTGCCGACCGGCCACCACCCGATGCTGTCGCACCCGGAGCTGGTGGCGGCCGAGATCCGCGCCGCCGCGGGGGTCACTCGCTGATCGTGTCCAGGATCTTGCGGGCGTCGTCGTCCAGGCGGACCCGGCGGGCCGTCATGTTGTCGATCAGGTGGCCCAGCGACGAGGTGCCGGGGATGAGCAGCACGTTCGGGGCCAGCTCGAGCAGCCAGGCCAGCGCCACCTGAGACGGCTGAGCCTCCAGCCGCTCCGCGACGGCGATCAGGTCCGGGTGGGTGAGCAGCCGGTTGACCCCGCCGAAGGCCGAGCCGAGCGGGAAGAACGGGACGAACGCGATGCCGAGCTCGTGGCACTCGCGCAGCAGCGGCAGCGAATCCCGGGCCAGCAGGTTCAGCGAGTTCTGCACGCAGACGATCTCGGTGCGCTGGACCGCGTGCACAAGCTGCTCGCGGGTCACGTTGCTCAGCCCGATCCCGGCGATCAGACCCTCGTCCCGCAGGGCGATCATCGCGTCGAGCTGCTCGTCGAACGCGCCGCCGCCGTCCATCAGCCGCAGGTTGACCGCGTCGAGCCGGTCGACCCCCAGCGAGCGCAGGTTGTCCAGCACGCCGGACCGCAGCTGCTCGGGCTCCATCGCGGGCAGCCAGCGCCCGGTGCCGTCGCGGGCCGCACCGACCTTGCTGACCAGGACCAGATCCTCCGGGTACGGCCGCAGCGCCTCCCGGATCAGGTCGTTGACCACGTCCGGCCCGTAGTACTGCGCGGTGTCGATGTGGTTGGCGCCCAGCTCCACAGCCTTGCGGAGAACGTCGAGGGCGGTGTCGCGGTCACGCGGTGGCCCGAAGGCCCCGGGCCCGGCGAGCTGCATCGCGCCGAAGCCGATCCGTCGCACCGAACGGTCGCCGAGCGGAAAGGTGTCATCAGTCACGACCCTCACTCTACGATTCCCACCCGATTCCGCCAGGCGACGCCGAAATGCCCGACCCCCGCCACCGGCCCCGCCCACGCCCGCGACCGCGACCGCCGGCGACGGCCGAGGCCGGCCAGCCTTAATCGCCGAGGCCAGGCGGCCTCGACCGCAAGAGCCGGCCAGGCTCAGCCGCAGAGGCCGGCCAGGATCTCCGTGATCGTCTCGGGCTTGTGCCGCAGGGTCGCCCGGCCGACGGGCAGTTCGCACCGCACCACCTCCGGGTCACCCGTCTCGACCGCGTTCGGCCACACCCACAGACCGGTCTCCTCGGAGATCCGCTTGGCGTTCATCCGGAAGCGTTCCGCCGTCGTCGCGAACAGCAGATGCATCATCGGTGTCTGCGGCGGGTCAGGCACCACCCGCACCTCGGGCACCGCAGCCAGCGCCGCCGCGATGGCACGGGCGTGGGCCAGCCGGGCCGGCATCTCGGCCAGTGTCGCGTCGAGCAGCCCGAGCGCCGACGACGCCGCCGGCCACATCGCGAACAGCGTCCCGCCCAGCCGCCCACGCCACTCGCGCACCTGGGCGATGTCTTCCTCCGGCCCGGCGACGCAGCAGCCCGGCAGCGCGCCCACGCCCTTGTAGAACGACACGTACACGGTGTCGAACAGCTCGGCGATCTCGGCGGGCGACCGTTCGTAGCCGACGGCGGCCTCCCAGAGCCGGGCGCCGTCGAGGTGCACGGCCGCGCCCCGGTCGCGGGCCCACGAGGTCTGCGCGACCAGCTCGTCCCACGACGGCAGCGTCCCGCCGAGATCCCGTTGCGGCAGCTCCAGCACGAGTGCCGCCACCGGCTCGGCCACGCTCTGCAGGTCGCTGCGGCGGATCAGCCGTTCGAAGTCGCCGACCGGCCGCCCGACGAGCTGGTGCAGCCGCGCGTAGCCCTGCCCCTCGTGCCGTTCGAGGTGCGAGTACGGATGCCAGACGATCGTGCGGCTGGTGCGCTGATCGGCGTGCACCCGCAACACGGCGCCCTGGGCCATCGTGCCGCTGGGCAGGAACACGGCAGCCGGCTTGCCGAGCAGCGCGGCGACGTGCTCCTCGAGCTCGGCCACCACGCCACCCTCGCCGTACAGGTCGGGGCGGGCCTCGGGGTCGATCGAGGCGAGCAGCTCCGGCGGCCGCACCAGCCCGTTGCCGAGCAGGGAGTCGGTGCAGGCCGCCCGCCTTGCGCTGATGTCGTCATCCACCGGGCCAGTGTGTCGTGTTCCCGTGCTGGTGTCAGGCAGGTTAGCGGCGCACCGGCATGAGGATCGAGAACGTGCCGCTGCCTCGCACGGCCAGGGGTTTGATCGGTCCGTCCAGCTCGAGGACCAGCTGGCCCGCGCCGCCGGCGTCGAGGGCCTGGAGCAGGAACTCGCGGTTGACCGCCACGTGCGCCTCCTCGTCGGCCGCCCACTCCGCCTCGGCCGCCACCCGCAGCGAACCGGCCGGGTCCACCGCCAGGACGGTCAGGTCGAACGGCTTGCCGTTGTGCTCGCGGGACACGGCCGGCACCTCCTCGACCGCCGCACGCAGGGCCGCCACGTCGACCGTCACCTGGCGGCTGCCGGCCGCGCCGAGGTCGACCAGCCGGTGGTGGTCGGGGAAGCCGACGTCCAGCGGCTTGGCCTCGATGCGCCGGCCGCCGACCTCGGCGCCGAGCAGCTCAGGAGTCAGCAGCAGCACAGCCTCGTCGTCGCGGGTGAGCAGCCGCCGCAGCTCGTCGACGAATGGCAGGGGAGCGACGAGCCTGGCCGGTGGCCCCGAGACGGCGGCGGCAGCCTCGGCGACGGCCAGCCGGTAGCGGTCCGTCGTCACCACGGTCAGCGCGGCGGTCTCGGTCTCGAACAGCACGCCGCCGAGGATGGGCAGCTCGGGGTCGGTGCAGGCGGCGAAGCGGACGGCGTCGAGCGCGGCGGCCAGGGCAGCGGCGGGCAGGGTGATCCGGGTCATGGTGGTCTCCTCGGGATCCAGCAGGGCGTGGACGCGGGAGAGCTCACGACGGGCGTCGGCCAGGCCGTCCTCCAGCCGGCGCAGGTGCTCGTCGAGCAGCTTGCGCACCGCCGGGGGATTGCTCAGCTCGGCGACCGCGCGGGTGATCCCGGCGACCGGCATCCCCACCCGGCGCAGGCCGGCCACCAGGCGGGCGGCCCGCAGCTGCTCGTCGCTGTAGCGGCGGTAGCCGGTCAGGGGGTCGACCTCGGCCGGCACCAGGACCCCGGCGCCGTCGTAGAACCGCAGCGCGCTGATGCTCAGCCCGCTGGCCCGCGAGATCTCGCCGATGCCGTACATGTCGTCGCTCTCCACACCTGGAACCCTGCTGCCTCGACCTGCTCGAGGGTCAAGCGCCTGTGCGATCGTGCAGGCATGGCACGTGACGTGGTGATGGTGAACGGTCTGCCGGGATCGGGCAAGAGCAGCCTGGCCCCCCGGCTCGCGGCCGCGCTCGACGCCGCCTGCCTCGGCAAGGACCGGATCAAGGAAGCCCTGGCCGACGCGGTGGTGACCGAGGTGCCGGAGCTCGGCGCGGTGGCGATGGACACGGTGTGGACCCTGGCCGCGGCGGTGAGCGGCATGGTGGTCGTGGACTCGTGGTGGTTCCACCCGCGCGATCTCGAGCAGGCCCGCGCGGGCCTGGCCCGAACGGGAGCGAAGGCGACCGTCGAGATCTGGTGCGACGTGCCCGCCGAGCTGGCCCGCTCCCGCTACATCTCGCGCAAGCGGCACGCGGTGCACGCCGACGCGGAGAAGCTGGCCACCGAGTGGACCGGCTGGGCGGCGGCCGCCGTACCCCTGGCTCTGGGGGCGGTCATCCGGGTCGACACCGCTCGTATGGTGGACATCCGCGCCCTCGCCGACGACGTACGGGCGGCCCTGTGGACGAGCTGAGCCGCCTGCGCCGCGCCCGCGACCAAATGGACCGTGACTTCGCCCAGCCGCTCGACATCGCCGCTCTGGCGCGTACGGCGCACATGTCACCGAGCCACTTCAGCCGCCGGTTCCGGGCCGCGTACGGCGAATCCCCGTACGGTTATCTGATGACCCGCCGCATCGAGCGGGCCAAGGCGCTGTTGCGCCGCGGTGACGTCAGCGTCACCGACGCCTGCGTCCGGGTGGGTTGCACCTCGCTGGGGTCCTTCAGCGCCAGCTTCACCGCACTGGTCGGGGAGACGCCGTCCGCCTACCGCGCCCGGGACCACCGGGCCGCCGCCGCGATCCCCGGTTGCGTGCTGAAGCAGCTGGGGCAACCTGGTCGGTTTCGAGAAGCGGCCGGCTCGCGATCCTCCTAGCGTGGCCGGCATGACTCTCTCGCTGTCGCACTGCTTCCTCGTCGTGCACGACTACGACGCGGCGCTCGCCTTCTATCGCGACGTCGTGGGCCTTGAGGTGCGCAACGACGTGACCTTCGAGGACAACCGCTGGCTCACGCTGGGTGCGCCCGGGCAGCCCGTGGAGATCGGGCTGGAGATCCCCGGCTACTTCCCGCACACCTCGCCGGAGGACCGGCAGACGACGGCGGATCTGCTGGCCAAGGGGCTGCTGCCGGGCATCATCCTCCGCACCGGCAACTGCGACGAGACCTTCGAGAAGGTCCGGGCGGCGGGCGCGGATGTGATCCAGGAGCCGATCGACCAGCCGTCCGGGGTCCGCGACTGCGCCTTCCGCGACCCCTCGGGGAACATGGTCAGGTTCTCCGAGGGGTAGCGGAACCAGCGTCAGTCGGTGACTGTTCCGGTCACCGTGCCGAGCTCGGGCGCTTCCTCTTCCCAGCCGAACACCGTCGGGTGCAGCTGCACCACCTCGTCCGGCTCGTCCGCGGAGTCGGTGACGGTCGGGATGGTCAGGTCGGCGGTCAGCTCGCCGGCCTGCACCCCGGTCCACGGCATCAGATAGGTCTCCGACAGCGGCCGGGACGGCAGTGGGTCCTCGCCGGAGTTGTCGGTGAACCAGGTCGGGTCGACGTCCGTGCTGGACAGCTCGGTCCCGGCGGCCGGCGGCTCGATGTCGGCCTCGACCCAGATCGGGGTCTCGGCGATGGTGGAGAGCCGGACCCGCCAGGTGAGCGTTCCGCCCTCGGCGACCCGGTCGGCGACCGGCTCGACGGTGATCTTCGGGGCGGGGTCGTCGTTGGCGGCGATGACCGCGCCCTGGTAGTCGCCGATCACCGTGCCGCGGACGGCCTTGGCGTTGAGGATGGAGGCATCGCCGGTGCCGAAGAGCGTGTCTCCCGTGACCTTGACCGGCACCCGGATCGTGCTGCTGCCGGGCCGGACGGTGGCCAGCCAGGACTTCGTCTCGTACGTGGCCGCGTCGGTCAGGAACAGCCGCACCTGACCGTTGCCGCGCCCGGTGACCTTGACCGGCACCTCGTACGTGCGGCTGCCCGAGTCGCCCTCGACGACGTTCAGCTCGCCGATGTCGATGCGGGGCAGGGAGACGGGCCGCGCCGCCGGAGTGCCCGGCCGCCAGCCCCACGCGTCGATCAGCCAGGCCTCGCCGGCGGCACTGCGCGGGATCAGCTCCAGCTTCGCCACCTTGCCGCGGACCTGCTTGAGCGGCACCCGCACCTCCTGACCCCAGTACGAGGTCGTGTTCTGGCTGCCGGGCAGGCCGTCGAGGCGTACCTCACCGAGGGCGGTGCGGCGGCCGGCGGTGTCGGTGACGGCCACGCCGAACCGGTTGCCGGTCGTGTTGGGCGGCACCACCAGCCGCATGGCCAGCTCGCGGGCGCCGGAGACGCTGACCGGCCGGCTGGGCCGCAGCGTGACCGCCTGGCCCGGGGCGGACCACTTCAGGTCGACGGCGTAGCGGCCCGGCTCACGGGCGAAGCCGAACGGGACGAAGTGCGGCGACGGGCTGAACCAGCTCTCCGTGGTCAGGCACGCCTTGGTCGCGTCGTCGGTGACCTGCTCGCAGAGCCGGCCGCCGGTGACCTTGACGGACTCGTCGGGGATCAGCGCCGCCGTGCGCCCGGCGCCGATGGCGTGGCTGAGCACCCGGGCGGGGTCGGCCGACGGGGCGCGTACGCCGGTGCCGTCGAGCAGCGGCCGGACCCGGTCATCGCCGCCGACGAAGAGCCGCGCGGCCGCCGCGATGTACGTCGCACCGACCGTCTGCTCCTGCTGGGCCGTGAGCCGCGTCGCGGTGCCCGGCGAGCACACCGGGTCGGGCTCGTCCCCGGTGAAGAAGTCGTCGAAGGACGGTGCCTGCGACTGCCCCGGGGTCCACTCGGTGTTGAAGAAGTTGTGGTTGGCGCCGATCGCGTACAGGGAGCTGTGCAGGGCCTTGCCCCGGCTCACGCCGCGGGTGGCGTCGACGAAGATCTGTCCCTGCAGGTCGGAGACGTCGCCGTCGCAGCCGGGCAGGATCGTCGCGGACGGCACGTCCGGCACCGGGTTCTGGCCGAAGATCGTCGGGCCGATCAGCAGCAGGCCGCGGATCGTCCAGCGGACCTTGCCGTGGTAACCGTCGGCGGCGGCCGGCGGCGGGGTCAGGCTGTCCATCGCGGCGCGGCTGACGCCCTCGCCGCCCCGGGAGTGACCCATCAGGAACACCTTGGACAGGTCGGCCCGCGGCGCGGACTTCACGATGGCGGGGGCGTTCGCCCGTCCGGCGCCGGCCCAGTCGGCCCAGCGGGCGAGGTGCTGGCGGACCAGCGACGAGCGGGCCTGGGCGCCGCCGTCGGCGGCGGCGAAGTCCTGGCCGTTGATGCCGTTGGCCGAGATCGAGACGGTGACGTAGCCCTGCGAGGCCAGCAGCTGCTGGGCCTGGAGGTAGCCGCGGTGGCTGGGCACCGGCTCGGTGCCCGCGCCGCACGGCCAGTCGCCGGTCAGCGCTTCCTCGTCGGCGCCCTTGAAGCAGGTGTAGTGCCGCCCGTGCAGGAACAACGCGAGCGGACGGTTGCCAGGCGCTCCTTGCGGCGCGACCACGACACCCTGCATCTCCACGGGCTCCGGGAAGTCCGGCAGCTTGACCCCGGCCAGCGAGTACTCGCCGGTGACAGTCCGGTACGGCCCCTTGACGCCGGGATCGACCTTGTTCGCGGGCAGGGCCTGGGTTGCCGGCACCGCGGCCGCCCGCTTGCGCGCCGGTGCGGGGGCGTCGACGTCGAGCCGCTTGCCACCCGCGCGTACCTGCAGGTCACGCAGGTCCTTGGCGTGCTCCAGCGGCAGCCGGAACGTACGGTCGTCGGCCGCCGCGCGCGGCCGGCCCAGCAGCCGGTCACCGGCGTAGAACTCGACTGCCGCGTCGCCCATCGGGATCCGCTCGCCGGACCGCCAGGTCAGCTGTCCGTCGGTCACGGACCAGCCGTCGTCGGCTGCC
This sequence comes from Actinoplanes sp. NPDC048791, assembly GCF_040650095.1. Classification (NCBI taxonomy): domain Bacteria; kingdom Bacillati; phylum Actinomycetota; class Actinomycetes; order Micromonosporales; family Micromonosporaceae; genus Actinoplanes; species Actinoplanes sp. NPDC048791. The sequence continues at coordinate 13,504 of NZ_JBEZGQ010000053.1, forward strand.
GGAGCGGGTGGCGCGGCCCAGGCCTGCCCCGCCCCGCTCACCAGTAATGCCGCGGCCAGCGCCGCCGATACGAGGAGTCTTCGCATGCCCCGTGTATACCGAATACATGCAAATGGTTCGATTGACGGCTAAACAAGCAGGGTGGTGGCCACGCCGGCCATCACCACGGCGATCAGGCCGTCCAGCACCCGCCAGGCCGCCGGCCGGGACAGCACCGGGGCCAGCCGGTGCGCACCCAGGCCCAGCGCGGAGAACCACACGCCGCTCGCCACCGCGGCGCCGATCCCGAACAGCCACCGGTGCGGGTGCTGCTGGGCCACCGAGCCGAGCAGCAGCACGGTGTCCAGGTACACGTGCGGGTTGAGGTAGGTCAGCGCGAGGCAGGTCAGCAGGGTCGCGCGCAGGGTGGCGGGGGCCTGGTCGGTCGGCTTCAGCGTGCCGGGCCGCCACGCCCGCTTCGCGGCCAGCGCGGCGTAGGTGAACAGGAACGCGGCCCCGGCCCAGCGGATGACGGTCACGGCCGTCGGCCGCGCGGTCACGACCGCGCCGAGCCCGGCGATCCCGGCCGCGATCAACATCAGGTCCGAGACGGCACAGGTCAGGACCACCGGGAGTACGTGCTCACGGCGCAGTCCCTGGCGCAGGACAAAAGCGTTCTGAGCCCCGATGGCGACGATGAGCACGAGCGAGGCAGCGAAGCCGGCGACGGTGGAGGTGAGCACACCGTCGACGCTAGGACGGATGCGTGATGTACTCCAGCTAAAGATTCTTCACGAACATTAGGGATTCTGTACGTGGACGCGGTGCAGCTGGCGACGTTCCAGGCGGTGATCGAGGGCGGCAGCTTCGAGGCCGCCGCCCGTACGCTGCACGTCACCCCGTCCGCGGTGAGCCAGCGGATCAAGGCCCTCGAGCAGGACGTCAGGCAGGTCCTGGTCCGTCGGGCCAAACCCTGCGAAGCCACCGAGGCCGGACAGGCGCTGGTCCGGCTGGCCGGCCAGATCGCGCTGCTCGAACGCGAGGCCCTGGCGGCGGCCCGGGGCGTGCCCGGCGGCGACGGCCGGACCCGGATCTCGGTGGTGGTCAACGCCGACTCGCTGCACACCTGGTTCCTGCCCGCGCTGGCCGCGCTGCCGGCCGAGCCGGCGCTGAGCTTCGAACTGCACCAGGACGACCAGGACCACACCGCGGAGCTGCTGCGCGCGGGTACGGCGATGGCCGCGGTGACCGCACAAAACGTGGCCGTGCAGGGTTGCCGGGTGGAGAAGCTCGGCGCGATGCGCTACCTGGCGGTGGCCGCCCCGGGCCACTTCACCGGTTTCGCCACCACACCGATGCTCGTCTTCAACCGCAAGGACCGCCTCCAGCACCGCTTCCTGGAGGCGCTGGGCAGCGGCGACCTGGAACCGCCGATCACCTACATCCCGGCGACGCACGCCTTCGCCGAGGCGATCCGGCTGGGCCTGGGCTGGGGAATGGTGCCGGAGCAGACGGCCCGCGAGGACATCGCCGCGGGCCGCGGTGTGGACCTGGCACCGGGCCGGCACCTGGACATCCCGCTCCACTGGCAGTACTGGCGGATGGAGTCGACGGTGCTGACGGCCCTGACCAGTGCGGTCAAGGCCGTCGCGGCCGGAGCGTTGCGTTAGTCGTTGGCGTGCAGGGCGGCGTTGAGCTCGATGCCCGTACCCTTGCGCGGCCGGGCCTCCAGGGCGCCGGTCACCGAGTTGCGCCAGAAGAGCAGGCCGTTGACGCCCGACAGCTCGCGGGCCTTGACCACCCGGCCGTCCGGCAGCGTCAGCTTCGACCCCGCGGTGATGTAACAGCCGGCCTCGACGACGCAGTCGTCACCGAGCGAGATGCCGATGCCGGCGTTGGCCCCGAGCAGGCTGCGCTCGCCGATGGACACCTTGTCCTTGCCGCCGCCGGAGAGCGTCCCCATGATCGAGGAGCCGGCGCCGACGTCGGAACTGTCACCGACGACGACACCCTGCACGATGCGCCCCTCGACCATCGAGGTGCCGAGCGTGCCGGCGTTGAAGTTGCAGAAGCCCTCGTGCATGACCGTCGTGCCGCTGGCCAGATGCGCGCCGAGCCGCACCCGGTCGGCGTCGGCGATCCGCACCCCGGAAGGCGTCACGTAGTCGGTCATCCGCGGGAACTTGTCGACCCCGTACACGGCGAGGTGCCGGCCGGCGGCGCGCTCGATGAAGCGCAACTCGTCGACCCGGTCCGGCGGGCACGGCCCGGCCGAGGTCCAGGCGACGTTGGCCAGCAGGCCGAAGATGCCGTCGAGATTCTGCTCGTTCGGCCGCACCAGCCGGTGCGACAACAGGTGCAACCGCAGGTACGCGTCCGAGGCGTCCTTGATCGGGTCGGCCAGCGAACCGACCTCCACCCGCACCTCGACCGTGGCCAGCCCGGCCAATGCCTTGGGCCCGGTGAGACCGGCGGGCAGCGTGGGCGCCTCCTCCGGAACGGTGCCGAGACCGAGGAAACCGCTCGGGAACCAGGTGTCGAGCACCTGACCCTCGGCGGTGACGGTGGCGAGGCCGATGCCCCAGGCAGGCGAGGTCGAAATCGCGGTACTCACGCAGCGAACCCTACTAGGAGGGGGCAGCGCCCGGTGGCGCCGGTTCAGTAGGGTCCGGCCGGTGAGAAGGGTGTTGTCGTGGTCGCTCGCCGTAGCGATCCTGCTGGCCGCCGCGGTCTGGGGCGGCCTGACCCTGCACGAGCGCGCGACCTTCGGCACCAAGATCAATGAGGAAGACCTGACCGTCGAGGTCGACGAGGGCGACCGCTTCTCCCTGGCGGTCCCGGACCGCGGCGCCTCCGTCGGCGACAGCTGGACCGCCACCGTCGCGCCCGCCGGCAAGCTGGAGCCGGTGGCGGAGCGCAAGGTGCCGGACAGCTGGTGGAGCCGCCTGGTCGGCCGCGACGGCGACATGGCCGGCGGTGGCGGCGGCACCACCTACTTCGTCTACGAGGCGAAGGAGTCCGGCACGGCGGTGGTCACGGTCGCCAATTGTTTCCAGGGCTGCGACGAGCCGTCGCCGCTGTCGCGCACCGTGATCTGGCAGGTCAGCGTTCGCTGAGGCGGGCGTCGATGATGGCCGCCACCCCGTCGAGCCAGCGCGCGAAGCACTGGTCGGCATCGCCCGCGGCGGCGCGAGCCAGCCACGGCCGGATCAGTGCCGACTGCTCCGCCGTGGGCAGCGGCGAGGGAAGCTGGACCGCGTAGTCGCTGCCGCCGCGGCGGACTATCTCCGCGAGGTAGCTCAACGAGCGGGGCAGAACGCCCGCCTGATCCGCCTGGATCGCCGCCGGAACCGCGCATACCGTCATGAGATGTCGTGCGGGATCAGGACTCCGCAGGGCTTCGGCGATCGCGGCCGCCACGTCCACCGACGCCAGTTCTTCGTCGGTGCGCACACCCGGTCTGCTCATCGACCCACCTTCTCCGGCAACCGGACCGTGCTCGGCGTGGAGGGGATCTCGGCGTCGATGCCGTCCACGTGACCGTCGACGAAGTCGCGCTCGGTGATCCAGTAGGTGTAACCCCAAGGGTTGTACACCTGCAGCTGGTACTCGGAGTGGCCGATCACCATCAGCTGGTGGGTCTCCCCGTTCTCATGGGTGAAGAAGGGGACCGGATAGCCCTCGTCGACCGCTCGCTCGATCGACGCGACGGTCGCCTCCCGGGCGGCGCGATCCTCCAGCTTGACGTTGCTGTAGTCGGCTCCGGTCCGGGCGGCGATCTCGTCGTTGGCCACGGTCGCCGACTGCTCGGACGTCATCCCGTCGTCGCCGAAGTGCTCCTGGAACCACGTGCGGCCGCCGTCGTAGACCTGTTCCTGCTCGTCCCGCAGCCGGTGCGCGAACGCCTCCGGATTGTCGAACTCCGGATCCCCGGGATGACCACCCGTCGTGAGCTGCAGCGCATAGAGCGGGTCGACCGCGGCACGCGCGGTGACCGTCGACGCGGCCACGCAGGTCGGACGGTTCCCCTGCTCCCACCGGGCGGACTCGAACGCGTTGTGGTCCTTGCCGGGCATCGGGTTCTCGACGTCCAGCGACAGCGGACTCAGATGCTCCCGCAGCCACCCCGGATCGCCCCCGTGCCCGGCGATCAACTGGTCGAACCCAGCCACCTCAGCCACCGAATACCCCGCCGCCAACGTCTTCAGCAGGTACGCCCGGTGCTCCGGCGAGTAAGCCGTCGCCAGCAGCCCGGTCATCCGTTCCCGGTCCTCGTCGTTTAGCGCCGCCAGCGCCTCCGCCGCCCGCTGGTCCATCGCCGGGGTCAGCACCGGTGTCAGCGGCACCATGGTCCGGGTCCAGCCGGCGCCCGCGATGACCACCTCGTCGACCGCCGACAGCGGCGAGTCGCTGAGCCGGCCGGTGCGGGCCTGCGTCTCGATCTCGTGCATGGCCGTGGCGAAGTCCTCCGCGGCGTTGCGCATCGAGATGTGCTTGTCGACCCGGCCGTCGATGTGTGCGATCGCCTGCGCGTGCTGGTCGCGCATGATCTCGCCCTCGTACTCGAGGTTGGGCACCGGACCCCAGCTCATCGCCCCGACCGTGGAGGCGATCTCGGCCAGCGAGGCCGCGTTGCCGCGGTCGCGGGGCTCCTGCTGGACCAGCTCGGCGTGCTGCCGTACCTGGTCGCTGATCTGCCGGAACGCCGTCAGCGCGCGGAACATGTCGTCGGCGAGTGCCCGCAGTGCGTCGTTCGCGGTGACGTGGGTCTCGCCGGCCCACACGTCGCTGATGCCCTGCTCGCGCAGCACGTCGGCCGCGGCCAGGGCCTTCTCCACCGACTGCGCCACCGTCCGGCAGTCGTCCGCGATCAGTCGCAGTGCGTCCGCGTCAC
>NZ_JBEZGQ010000054.1:0-18359 GCF_040650095.1 Actinoplanes sp. NPDC048791
CCGGCCCGGCCGTTTCACCATGCACGACCTGGTCCGCGAGTACGCCCGGCACCGGGCCGGCTCCGCGGACCTGCGCGAGGAGCGGGCCGCGGCGCTGACCCGGGTGCTGTCCTGGTTCGTGACGGGCGCCGAGACCGCCGCCGCGCGGCACAATCCCGCCCGGATCAGGCTGCCCCCGGCCGGTCCGTTTCCGCCGTTCGCGACGGCGGAGGAGGCCACGAGGTGGCTCACCGCCGAACTGCCGAACCTGGTGGCGGTGGTGGAGACCGGTACGGCCCTGGGCCACCCGGATGCGGTGTGGCGCCTGGTCTTCGCCTGTCAGCCGTTCCTGAACGCCACGATCGAGCGGGCCACCATGCTCTCGCTGGGCCCGGCCGCGCTGGCCGCGGCCGAGCTCAGCACCGACCCCCGCGCGCGGCCGGCCGCCGAGCTGGTCATGGCCCACTCCTACACCACCAACGGGTACGACAGCCTGGGCCTGCCGCACGCGGAACGCTGCCTCGAGCTGGCCCGGCAGTCAGGCTGGCGCGAGCTGGAGCCGGAAGCACACAACGCGCTGAGCGTGTACCACCTGCTCGGCGGCGACCTGCGCAGCGCGGCGGAACACGCCCGGTCCGCGTTCGACGGCTCGATGGCGCTGGGCGTCGAGCCGCCGCAGTACCTCGGCAAGGTCGCCCTGATCGAAATGCTGATGGGCTCCCTGGCCGAGGCGAGCGACCACTTCGAACGCACCCTGGCCAGCCCCGGCCACCGCGCCGGCTACAGCCGGGCCATCACCCTGCTGAACCTGGCCGAGGTACGCACCCTCCAGGGCCGCCCGGCGCAGGCCGAACAGTTGCTGACCGAGGCGCTCGCGCTGCTGGAAAAGGCGGGCAACGCCCACGTCACCGCGCTGGCCCGGGCCGACCTGGCGGTGATCCGGTACGCGAGCGGCCGGCGCACCGAGGCCTGGGACCTGCTCGACCAGGCCCGCTCGGTGCTGGCCGCCTCAACCGACGTACTGGCCCGCACACAGCTGGCCGGCCGGCATGCCGACCTGCTGCTCGCGGCGGACCGACCGGCCGACGCGACCGAGATCCTCGAGCCCGCGCTCGCCGAGGCGGAGCCGTACGGCAACCACTACCCGACGACCCAGACCCTGATCACCCTGGCGCGGGCCTGCGCTCCGGCCGACCTCGACCGGGCCGCCGACTTCGCAGCCCGAGCCGTCGACGCGGCCCGCAAGGGTCAGTTTCGGCTGCTCGAAGGCCGGGCGCTCAACGAGGTGGCGCGGGTGCACCTGCTGGCGGGCCGGCGGGCCGAGGCCCGGGAGGCGGCCGACGCGGCCCGGCGCATCCATGAGGTGACCGGTCACGAACCCGGCCTGCGCGAGGCGCACCGGCTCCTCGCCGAGTCCGTCAGCGGCTGAAGAGACGAGAACGGCAGTATTACTCACCGATGGCCCGAGCTGATCTCCGAACCGGCTGCCATACAGCGGGCTGACGCCTCCGGCCACGATCGTACAAACGATCTGAGGCGGCGAGCATGTCGGCAGATCTGACCTTCGAAGCGAATCGCTCGTAGTTGTTCAGGAAGCCGTTCTCGTTCCCGCGGTTCTTCCTTTCTGCGTATACATACGGTTTTATGCAGGTCCAGACCTTCAACATTCGATCCTCAACCTGGACTGCGATGAAATCCCAGTCGGCTACACCGTATTCGGCCAGCGTGCTCAAGTGCTGGTAGTAGCACGCCACTTCGAAGGCATCTTCGAGTACCGGCGCAGGGAGCTGGGCGAAGCCCAGCCCGACCTCATGCTTCGGCAACTCCTCCAGCAGCGCGATCTCTGTCGCAGTGAATTTTCCCCTGCGCTGCTTCTCGAGTGCCTCCAGAACGATACGCATGAGATTGGCGTTGTGATTCAAACGAAGTGCCAGTCGGGCCAGGAACGTCGAAGTGGCCACAGCGGCCAGCGCGACCAGCAGAGCCAACACATTGATCAATTGCGGCTGTTCCAACGCAAGGCTCCCGTCAGCGCTCGCTCCTTGGGGGAAGTCCATCGGTCAGTCAAGCTTGAAACCGGCTTCGGGCGCAGCAGCTGGCACCTTCTCAAACTTCCGCTTCTGTTGCAGAATTTGCGGGTCGTTGGCGAAGCAACGGGCAGCGAGATGTTCAAAGCCATCGAGGAAGGGCGCTCCACGCCTGGCCCGCTCGGCATATATGTGAGCCTCCATCGCGCTCCACGCATGGCGCACCCGAAAGTTGATGCCGCCAACGAACATGAGCTCATCCACCGTGTTCAGTGCGATGAGGCCGCCGGTTGCGTTGTAATACCATGCAACTCGATATGCGGCGGTTCGCAGCGGTTCGGCGAGCCCTTCGAAGCCCAAAGACGCATCCACGGTGGGCAGAGTCTCGGTCACCAGGCGGTGCCGAGCTTGAAACTCGTCGCTGACGTACTCCTTGATCAGCAGTTCGATCATTACGGGCAGGTCGTTTGCTTTGCGCATTGACCGCACTTGAGCGCGGGTCAACGTAGAAGTGATGCCCAGGGCGAGCACGGAGACGACCATTGCCATCGCAGATACCAGGACTTCGGGATCCATGTTGGCATGGTGTCACCGTTCGGCAACTGTCCGTAATGACCCATCTGACACAACAGCAAAGGCCCGGACATCAGTCCGGGCCTTACGCAAGGGTGGAGCTGAGGGGACTCGAACCCCTGACCCCCACACTGCCAGTGTGGTGCGCTACCAGCTGCGCCACAGCCCCTTGCCTGTCCCCGGGATCCCCCGGGCACTCACGGAATAGTACACACCTTCCGGGCCCCCTCGTGCGGAGGGGGCGGCATGCGTGTCAGTTCAGTGAGACGTCCGGGGGGAAGTGGGCCACAGCGGCCAGGATGTCGCCCTGGCGGCGCAGGACCATGGCCCACAGGTCGTCCGGGCGGCTGACGAACGGGTCTCCCGGGAGGGCGTCGAAGACGAACCAGGAGCCGGCCGCGATCTCCTCCTCCAGCTGGCCCGGGGACCAGCCCGAGTAGCCCGCGAAGACCCTGATGCCGGCCACGCTCTCGCGCAGGCGGTCCGGGTCGGCCGACAGATCCACCGTGCCGAGCGCGCCCGCCACCTGGTGGAAGCCGGACACCCGCTTCTTCACCTGGGGGCGGGTGCGGGCCAGGCAGATCGCCGATTCGGGCTGCACCGGGCCGCCCTCGAACAGCACTGCCGGGTCGCCGGCCAGCTCGCCCCAGTTGCCCAGCACGTCCGCCACCGGGACCTCGGTCGCCCTGTTCAGCACCACGCCCAGCGCGCCGCCGGTCTCGTGGGCCACCAGCAGCACCACGGTGCGGTCGAAGTTCGGATCTTTCAGGGTCGGGGTCGCGACCAGAAGCTGACCGGTCATCGACTCCATCGAGCGACCTCCGATGCGCTGCTCTTCACTGAACACGGCAGCCCCACCTTCGCCCCAGGAGGCCTTCGGTCAACGCCATGCTTGGACATTAGCCTGCGTTTCCGGCCACCGATAAGGTCTGGCGCATGAACGAGCCACCCGCGGAGGCGGAGATCGGCGTCATCGGCGGATCGGGCCTCTACGCCCTCCTCGACGGCGCGACCGAGCATCAGGTGTCCACGCCCTACGGTCCGCCGTCGGATCCGGTCACCGTGGCCGAGGTCGGCGGGCGCCGGGTGGCGTTCCTGCCGCGGCACGGCCGGGATCACCGGTTCCCGCCGCACAAGATCCCCTACCGGGCCAATCTGTGGGCATTGCGGTCGCTGGGCGTACGCCAGATCATCGCGCCCTGTGCCGTCGGCGGGCTGCGGCCGGAGCTCGGTCCCGGCACCTTTGTGGTCCCTGACCAGCTCATCGACCGGACCAGCGGCCGCGAGCAGACGTTCTACGACTCCGGCGCGGTGCACGTGTCCTTCGCCGATCCGTACTGCCCGGACGGGCGGCAGGCCGTGTTGCGGGCCGGCGCGCGGATCGATCCGGTCGACGGCGGCACGATGGTCGTGGTCGAGGGGCCGCGGTTCTCGACCCGGGCGGAGTCGCGCTGGTTCACCGCGATCGGCGGCACGGTGGTCAACATGACCGGGCATCCGGAGGCTGTGTTGGCCCGCGAGCTGGCCCTCTGCTACACGGCGATCGCTCTGGTGACGGATCTGGACGCCGGGGTGGAAGGCGACCACGGGGTCACCCAGGAGGAGGTCTTCTCCGTCTTCGCCGAGAACACGGCGCGGCTGCGCGAGGTGCTGCTCGACGCGGTGCAGGCGCTGCCCACCGAGCGCACCTGCGCCTGTGGGAGCGCCCTGGACGGGATCAAGCTTCCCTTCGCGCTGCCCTGAGCCGCTTGGCCTCGTACATCTTGAGGTCGGCCGCGTGGATGAGGTCGTCGGCGGCGTCGCCGGCGACCAGGCCGACGCTGGCGCGTACCGCGATCGTCTTGCCGTCGATCAGCGCGGGCTGCGCGATCAGGTCGAGGAAGCGGTCCGCGAAGCGGCGGGCCGCGAGTTCGTCACCGGCTGCCACGAGTACGGCGAACTCGTCGCCCCCGAGCCGCGCCACGAGATCGTCCTCGCCGGCCGACTCCCGCAGCCGCGCGGCGACGAAGTGGAGCACCTCGTCGCCGGTGTGGTGCCCGTACGTGTCGTTGACGGCCTTGAAGCCGTCCAGGTCGATGAGCAGCACCGCCGCCCGGCAGTCGGGAGCATCGCGCATCCGCTCGGCGAACAGCCGCCGGTTGGCCAGCCCGGTCAGCGGGTCGTGGTCGGCCTGGTGGCGCAGCTGTTCGTGCAGCTCGCGGGTCTCGGTGACGTCGCGGGCGTTGGCCACCACGCCGTCGATGCCGGGTTCGCCGACCAGGTTGGTGGCGATCACCTCGAGCCAGCGCCAGGAGCCGTCGGCGTGCGCGAAGCGGGTCTGGTACGTCAGCGTGGCGCCGGCGGTGGCCAGCAGGTGACCTAGCCGCGGGCGGATCTCCTGCAGGTCGTCCGGGTGCAGAAAGGCGATCATGGGCCGGCCGAGGATGTCCGCCACGTCGTAGCCCAGTGTCCGGTGCAGGGCCGGGCTCGCGTAGGCCAGGCGCCCGGCCCGGTCGGTGATCGAGGTGATGTCGGACGAGTGCCGGACCAGCGAGTCCAGCCGGCGCTCGCGCAGGGTGATCTCCAGCAGGCTCTCGTCGAGCTTGTCCAGCAGGACGGCGTTCTCCGCGAGGGCCAGCACCTGCCGTACGACAACCAGCGCGACGTTGAGCACCAGCCCGGCCAGCGCTCCCCAGGCCTGGTAGCCCAGGCCGCTGTCGAGCAGCACCGCGACCAGCGCGACGAAGGTCACCAGGGTGGCCGAGTACGGCAGGACGCTGAAGCGGCGCGATCCGGGCCGCTGGAACATCCCGGGGTCGCGCTGCACCTGCCGGGCCTGGATCCGCGGCCCGACCATGAACAGGATCGCCGGCGTCACGAGCAGGATCAGCTGCCACGACAGCGACCCGGACGAGCCGGTGCCGGGCAGGACGGTGGTGGCGACTCCCTGGATGCCGGCCCCGGTGAGCATCACCACGGCGGCGGCCCGTGACATCGGGCTCACCCCGCTGAGCCCGAGCTTCACGGCGGCGAAGACCCCGGCCATGATCAGACCGGTGCCGAACACTGCGGTGACCAGCGTGTCGGTCCCGGCCGCGAGGAGCGCCGACCGGGTCACCAGGCACCAGGCCACGACGGCGAACGCGGTCATCGTGGCCGCCGCGTCCAGCAGGAAGCGGATCCGGGCGCGCCGGGAGCCCACCCCGGTGGGATAGGTCACGGTCACGCCGACGATCGCCGCGGCGCCGACCAGCAGAGCCACGGTCTGCACGACACCGACGGTGAGGGTGGTGGCCGTGGGGTCGAGCAGCGTCTGCACCACCTTGAAGGTGTCGCCGACGCTGAAGGCGGCCGAGGCGAAGGCGGCGGCGTTCCAGAACCGCCGGGGCACCGGCGGCGTCTGCGCCATCCGGGCGATTCGCCGGGCCAGCACGAACAGCCCCACGTCGGTGGCGAGCAGGCTCAGCCAGCCGACCAGCACCTGAAGGCGGTCGCCGCCCACCCCGAGGGCAAAAAACCCCACCAGACCCAGAGCCAGGGGTACGAGCACCCGCAGCACCGGATCACGCACTAGCGAGGGCCCCTGCACGCCGGAACGATCGACGCGCCGGGGCCGCACCTGAGGGATCAGCCGACCGGGCTCAGATCCAGCACGTACGAGTCGCCCTCACGGCGGAAGCCGAGCTTGTCGTAGTACGGCGAGACCATGCCGGGCGGGGTGACCACCGTCCGGCAGCCGCGCTTGAGGAAGAACTGGCTCTGCCGGTAGACGAACTCCCCGGGCGTGAAATCCCGGTACCTCTGCGTGACGTAGTCCAGCTGTACGCGCGCAACGCCGTCCTCGCTGGCCGCGAACAGCACCACCCCGACCACCTCGTCGCCGTTGACCACGAGGAAGGCGGCAGTGTCCCGGGCCGCGGCGTCCCAGCGGAAGCCCGGGTTGAAGCGGGCGATGTCCCGGCTGTGCAGCCGCAGCGTGTGCGCGAGGAACTCGTCGTCGGTACGCACCTCGACCACCTGGTACGCCTTCTCGTCGTGCCGCGAGGCGAGCATCCGGGCCAGGTACCAGACGTTGATCACCGCGAGGACCACGTTCAGGCCCACCATGGGCCACACCGCCAGCGCCGCGTTGAAGCCGATGAGCACGAGGCACCCGATCAGGTTCAACGCGCGCAGGCGCAGCAGCCGCGTCTGCAGCAGGGACCACACGAGCAGGGCCGAGCCGGTCCAGCCGATCACGTCGAGCCAGGTCATGTGCCCAGACTATGAGACGCGAATCGGCGCGGCCCTACAACCAGGCCGCTCCGAGGTAGAGCCGGTGGTCGCTGGCCGAGGTGTAGAGCGTGTCGCCCGTCGCCCCCGCGAAGTGCGGGGAGGTGAAGATGTAGTCGATCTTCCGGCCGCCGTACGGGTTGAAGGTGATCTCGTTGTCGGCCTCGTCGGCGTCCGTGAAGAAGGTCTTCAAGCGGGCGACGCCCGGCTGGTAGGGGAAGGCGTTGTAGTCACCGGCCGACAGCACCGGCCCGTTCCTGGTCAGCAGCCATTCATAGAGCGACGCGAGATCCTGCTCGTTGCCGAGCGCGACGCTCGTGGCGTTGTGCACGCTCGCGGCGAAGAGCTTCCGGCCTTTCACCCGGGCGTACATGCCGACCGAGCGACGACCCGAGGGCAGGACCCGGACGTGCTTCGAGCCGATCATGGACCCGCGGACGATGATCGCGATGCCGTACCTTTTATCAGGTTTGTCGCAGTGGTGGAGGGACTTGGTGGCAGTGAAGGCCGCCGAGTAGCCGCGCGGAAGTCGATCCGTGATGTAGCGGTACTGCGAGTAGCACACCTCCTGCAGAGCGGCGACGTCGATGGACCGGCGCTTGATCTGCTTGAGCGTGTAGGAAGCCGGCGCCATGGAGCCCTTGCTGCACATCACTCCGCACAGGTTGAACGCCATGGCCCGGATCAGCACCTTCGCCGAGGCGTGGGCGGCGGTCGGCGTCGCGACCACCGCCAACGCGCAGAGCCAGACCAGGAGACGACGCATAGCTACGACGATCGCCGCTATGGGGCCCACTTGCGTTGCCGGAATGTGCGACGACCGTCACCCGGCGGGCGATTTCTCCTCCGGGTCAGCGTCGGCAGCTCCGGTCCGCTCGCCGGCGAACATGCGGTCCTCGTCCAGCGCCGACGTCTGCACGACCAGCACGTCACACACGGCGTTACGCACGACTCCGGCCGGCACGGACCCCAGCAGCTGCCCCTGGCTCGCGCCCAGCCCCCGGTTCCCCACGACGATCAGGTTCGCCGGATTCGCACCGACCGTGTCGAGCAGCGCCTGGGCCGGGTCGCCCGCCACGAGCCGCTGCTCGATGTACCGCGCCCGTTCCTTGGTCAGCCCGGTGACGGACTTGGCGAGCGCCTCGCGTGCCGCCTCGGCGCCATGGATGTCGCGGTGCAGGCCCGCTGCGGCGCCTTCCGCCGGTTCGGCGCCTTCCCGGTACGCCGTGACGACGACCAGCCTGGCCTGCGCCGCCTGGGCCACCTCGGCAGCCCGGTCGACGGCGTACAGGCTGGTCGGGGTGCCGTCCGAACCGACCACGACCCGGTCGTACACGGTGATGCTGCGCTTGCTGCCGAGCGGCACGATCGGCGACTCGTCGGCCTCGTCGGGCGGGTTGACCCACAGCATCGCCACGGCGCCGATGCCCAGCAGGACGCCGGCCAGCATGATCGCGTTGCTGCCCTTGCCGCCGAGCAGGTGCTCGAAGATCCAGCCGAAGGTGATCGTCTGGATCAGCATCGGCACCACGATCATCATGTTCAGGATGCCCATGTAGACGCCGGTGCGCTTGGCCGGGACCATGCTGGCGACCATCAGGTACGGCACGCCGACCGCGCTGGCCCAGAAGATGCCCACCCCGATCATCGGCAGCAGGGCGACGTACTGGTTGTCGATGCGGGACAGCCAGACCAGCGACAGCGCGGCCAGGCCCAGCGCGACCGCGTGCACCCGCTTGGCCCCGATCCGGCGGGCGAAGCCGACCAGGAACAACGCGGAGACCATGGTGACGAAGTTGTACGCGGCGTTCTCCAGCCCGCTCCACCCGATCGCGGCGTCCCAGCCCGCCCCGCCCTCCTCCGGCGTGGCCCCGAACACCGTCTCGCCCAGGCTGACCGCCAGGAACTGCCAGTAGATGAACATGGCGTACCACTGGAAGAGGAACACCACGCCGATCTTGTGCATGGCGACCGGCATCACCTTGACGGCGTCCGCGATCTCCGCGACGGCGTGGTGCAGACCCTTGGGCGTGGCCCGGATCTCGCGGAGCTCCTCGTCCGACGGCGTCAGTTCCCGGGTACGCGCCATCGCGGTCAGCACGGTCAGCAGGATGCAGACGGTGCCGATCATGAAGCAGACGTACATCCAGTAGGGCACGCCGTTGCCGGCCTCCTCCTGCAGCGCGGAGACCTTCTGCAGGATGAACAGCGACAGGTTGGCCAGCACCGCGCCGGCCCCGGTGAACATGCTCTGGGTCAGGAAGCCGCGCGCCAGCTGGGATTTCGGCAACCGGTCGGAGATGAACGCCCGGTACGGCTCCATCGACGTGTTGTTGCCGGCGTCGAGCAGCCAGAAGCAGATGACGGCGAGCCAGAGGATGCCGACGAACGGGAACAGGAACAGGATGACCGCGCACAGCAGCGCGCCGGCGGTGATGAACGGGCGCCGGCGGCCCCAGCGCGGATGCCAGGTCCGGTCACTGATCGCGCCGATCAACGGCTGGATGATCAGCCCGGTGACCGGCCCGGCCAGGTTGAGGATCGGCAACTGGTCGGGGTCGGCCCCGATCAGCAGGAAGAGCGGGTTCACCGCCGACTGGGTGAGGCCGAAACTGAACTGGACCCCGAAGAACCCGAGGTTCATCATCAGCAGGGCGCGACCCGTCATGATTGGCCGGCGCTCGGCCTGGCCCACATCTGTCGAGACGGTGTCCGATGTCGTGGTGGTCATGGCGACCCTCCGGCCACTGTGATCAAAGTCACCTGTTTCTCGACGCTAAACCGATCCGGTGAGACCCGCAACCGATGTCGATACGTGGTGCAGCATGAGCGCCGAGGCACGCATCCACCTCGACGCCCCCCAGGGCTTGTAATAGCGTCGGTCCGAAGGTCACGGGCGTTCCGGCGTGACCCCACCTCCGCCGGTCGGTCGACACTGGAGAGGAGACGACGGTGAGCACATGGAAGACCATCGTGGTCGGCGTCGACGGATCACCCGGCAGCCGCAAGGCCCTGACCTGGTCCGCCGCCGAAGCCGCGGACCACGGCGCGGACCTGGTCGTGGTGAACGTGTGGGAACACACCCTGCTGCCCCCGGCGGGCAACGTGAGCGTGTCGGAGAGGTACGTCCCCGACCCGAGCCAGCGCACGGCCGACGATCTGCTCCAGGTCATCAAGGAGGAACTCGGCGACAACCCGGCGATCCTGATCAAGGCCCAGGTGAAACAGGGCCGGGCGGCCAAGGTCCTGATCGAGGAGTCGGAGAACGCCGACATGCTGGTGGTGGGAAAGCGCGGCCACGGCGGGTTCGCGGGGCTGGTGCTGGGCTCAGTGAGCCAACACGTAGCCGCATACGCAAAATGCCCGGTGACTGTGGTCCGCTAGGGCTCAGGCGATTTTTCGTTCAGTTTTAGAGCTTGTTCAGTTAAACTGAACACAGCATGAAACCGAACAGTCATCAGACGAGCAACCCCCGGAGCCGCCTTCTGGGCGTTGCCCGCGAGCGGCTGCTCGAATTCGGCATAACCCTCGATGTCGAGTCCGGCGAGCCTCAAGCCGATGCGGACATCGACGCCGTGGTCACTCTCTCTCGCGACGGACAGGGCCAGCAATACAGGGTCGAGCTGAAGGAAAGTATGACCCTCAGCGCCTTGATGCGTGGCCGAGGCGCTGTGGGGCCCAGCCGCGAATCACCCTTCCCGCTGCTGGTCATCGGGGACCGGATAAGCCAGCGCAGCGCCGCCGCCTTCCGCGATGCGGGGATCCAGTTCGTGGACCGGCTGGGAAACGCGTCCATCAGGTTCGCAAGCGTGCTGATCGAGGTGCAGGGTCGAACCGACTCGGTCAGCCAACGCTCCGAGGCCCCACACGATCCGGTCGCGCGGCAGCCGGCGAACATCTTCAGCTCGCGCCGCGCTCAGGTCATCTTCGCGTTGCTCACCTGGCCGGAGCTTGCCACCGCGAAGATCCGGGGCATCGCCGAAGCCGCCGGAGTCTCCGTCGGCCAGGTGCACGAAACCGTCCGTCAACTCCAGGAGACCGGGTTCATCGTGCCCGTTTCCAAGAGGCTGGACCGGGTCGAGGAGCTCCTCGAGCTCTGGACGGCCGCATATCCGACCGGGTTGGGCCGGCGGCTGGAGATCGCCAAGTTTCACGGCGACCCGGCTCGACCGGTCAGCGGGCTCAGAGCCGACCAGCCCTGCTATCTCAGCAGTGAGTCCGCAAGAGGCAGTGGGGTTCTGCGCCCCGCCACCCTGACGGTGTACCTCGACGACCTGGGTCCGAGGCTGCCGGCACTGAACCGGTGGGACGCGAGCCCGGACCGCCCGGCGAACATCTTCGTTCGACGTAAATTCTGGGCGTCCCCACACGCCGACGAGGAAAAGCCCGTCCCTGAGGGACAGAACGCGCCGTGGCCGCTGGTCTACGCGGATCTCCTGTCGACCAGGGACGCCCGGCTCAGCGAAGTGGCCAGGAATTGGAGGTCTCAGCATGCTCGACCCGGCGAAGTGTGACCCGGACCTGCTGCTGTTACCGGACACGGTGGTGACCAGGCTGCTGAGGCAGTCATCGAGCCTGCAACCCGAGGATGTCATGATCGTCGGCGCGCACTGCCGTGACATTCTGCGAAGCGCCTCGGGTCAGGACTCCGGGTTGCGCACGACGGAGGACGTCGACTTCGGCTTGGCCCTGGCGGACTGGGCGGCGTTCGACGAATTGACGAAGGAGCTCGAGCCGGCCGGCAACACGGGCATCCGATATCAGGTCGCCGATGTGCCGACCGACCTCATTCCCTTCGGCGACCTGGAAGATCCGTCGGGCACGATCAGGCCGGCGCGCCGGGAGCCGATCAACGTGTGGGGATTCAGCGAGGTCTTTCAGACCTCCCGGCCCCTCCCGCTGCCTCATGCCGGCACCATCCGCATTCCGAGCATCGCGGGCTACGCCGCCCTCAAGCTGGTCGCGTGGCTCGACCGCAGCGCCTGGGGCGCGTACAAAGATGCTTCCGACATCGCCACTGTCCTGCACTGGTATTCGGAACTGCCCGAGATCGCCGCGCGCCTCTGGGACACGGACCACGGTGTCGACATCCTGGTCGAGGAAAAGTCGGTCTATCCGGTTGCTGCCGCCCGAGTTCTCGGGCAGGACATCGCCGAGGCCATCGGGAGTGCCCGTCTGGCCGAGCTTGCCGCGCGCTGGCCCGGCCCACGAGCCGATTCTTTGTACGCCGAAATGAACATGACGAACACATTCCTGTGGCCCCGGGCCGTCGAGGACCGGAAGCTTCGTGTGCAGGCGATGGAACGCGGTCTGGGCATCACCTCAGTCGCCTGACCGGCCGTCGTTCAGTTCGGCTGAACGTCTCTCTGGGCGAGGCGCTGGACCTGCCCGTCATGCACAGAGCGCACCCACTCCCACCCCGGCTCAGCCGACGGACCGACCCGCGGATCATCGACATCGCGCCCCTCCCGCAAGGCGAGCACATAGGCCCGATCCCGTTCGATCCGCGCACGCACCTGATCAGCCCCGCCCACCGACCCATGCCCAGGCACGAGAACATCGACGCCGCCCGCCGCACCTTCCAGCAGGCGTACCGCGTCCAGGTAGTCCTCGATCGGGTCAGCGCCGCCCATCAGATCAAGCATCGGAACCAGCACGTCAGACAGCATGTCGCCGGCAACGAGCACACCCCGCTCCTCGATCAGCAGCGCCGCGTGCCCCGCCGCATGGGCTTGGTGCTCGATGATCCGGATCTGCGGACCGTCCCACGGAATCTGCTCCGCCCCGGCGGGCAGGCCGGCGATCCGGCCGAGCAGCTCCAGCGGCACCTGCTCGACGATGTCCTGCGGTATCAGCGCAGCGACACGGGCCTTCGCACCCGCGTCCGACAGCCGGGCCCGGACCATGGCCGCACAGCCGGCCGTCCCGTAACGAGGCGCCGGGCCGAGCGCGGTATGCCAGAGCAGGTGGTCCCAATGCGGATGCGTCGAGAAGCCCGCCACCACAGCCCACCCCGACTCGGACAGGTCATTCGCCAGGCAGACCATCTCATGGTCCTGCACCCCGGCGTCGATGAGCAGCACGCCGTCCCGGCCCTGCACGACAACGGCATTACTCCGGCAGAACGCACTTTCATGGACGTGCACACCCTCCGCGACCTGCCTCAGCACGGTGGCTCCCTCCACTTGTGAGCGAAGCCGATCAGGCGACCTCAGCCTGGATGGTGTCATGGGTAACCGGCCCGCGTCAGACCATCGGCCGCGTCGTCATGGCGGCGATCAAGGACGGCCACTGACGCTTGACATTGTCGCATGCTATGACTCATTGTCTTGGGACAAAGCTTGCGACATTCGGAGGTGGCGACATGCGTGAGGCAGACCGCGCGGAGGCTGGGCGGTGGCTGGCCCGGCACGGCTTGACCGAGGCCGAGCCGACCCCGCTGATCGCAAGGCGGCTGGCGGTGCGGCGGCGGGCCAAGGTGGCCGACAGTGCTCTGCTGGCCGCGTACCTGATGGGCGCAGCCCTCACGCACGTGCTGGCGCTGCCCGCCGACGCCTCCTCCTCCTGGCTGCCGCTGCTCGCGCTGGCGGCCTTGGTGGTCGCGCTGCTGGTGGCGCAGTGGCTGCTCGCCGCCTGGGTGCGGCGCGCCGACCGGCAGGCCGGCGCGCAGCTGCCTAAGCGGGTGGCCCATCCGGTCCAGCTCGGCTGGGCGGCGGTGCTGGGCCGCCCGTACGCCGTCTTCACGGTTGCCACCTTCACCGGCGCCTTGCTGCTCGCGCTGAGCGTGCTGCCGGTCGCGGACCCCACCCTGCGGAACGGCGCGATTGTCGTACTGATCGGCCTGGCCGGCGCCGCGACCGGGACCGTCCTGCAGCTGCGCCAGGTGCTGGCGAGCCCGGCCGTGGCGGAGGACGCGGCGTCGCTCACGGCCGATGTCATCATGCGGGTCGAGGACGCCCGCGCCCTGGTGACACCCAGCCTGGTGTGGTCGCTGCCGGCCATTTTCCTGTACGGGGATTCGCTCGGCTGGTGGAACGCGGTCTCCCTGGCCCTGATCGTGGCGGGCGCCATCGCCCTCTACCTGATCCAGGCGCGGACCACGGGTGTCGGAACGGCGGCCCGGCGAGCTCTGACCACCTGATGATCGTCATCGACACGGCCTCGCCGATGCCGCCGTACGAGCAGCTCCGCGCCCAGCTCGCCCGGCAGATCCAGGACCGTTCGCTCGCTGTCGGCGCGCGATTGCCGACGATCCGTCGGCTCGCGGCCGACCTGGGCCTCGCCGTGAACACCGTCGGCCGGGCGTACCGGGCGCTGGAGGAGGCCGGCCTGATCGAGACCCGCGGGCGGGCCGGCTCGTTCGTCTCGGCCTCCGGCGAGCAGGCCCGCGAACAGGCCCACCGCGCCGCCCGCGAGTACGCGGCGCTCATCGCCAGCGTCGGCATCGATCGCACCGAAGCGGTCCGGATCGTCGAGGCAGCCCTGGCCGTGCCGGCCACCGGCCGGCCTTAAGCCACTTTGCCCTCGAAGACCGGGAGGGTGAGCGCCGAGTGCTCGGGCCGCCCCTCGGCGGGCGGCAGGGAGTCGAGACCACGCAGCATCTCGTTACGCTTCACCATGGCTTCCTCGGTACGCGGGAAGAGGGTGGAGTCCCCCTCGCCGACGAGGTTCTGGTTCAACTCGACGAACGGCCGGGTGGCGTCCTCGAAGGCCGCGAAGGCGGCTTCATGGTCCGCACCGGTGGCCAGGGCGTCGGCGAGCATGTAGGCGCCCACCAGGCCCAGGCTGGTTCCCTGCCCGGTCAGGAACGACGGGGCGTAGGCGGCGTCGCCGACCAGGGCGACCCGTCCGGTGGACCACCGGGGCATCCGGATCTGACTGATCACGTCGAAGAAGAGATCGTCGGCCGAGCGCATGGCCGCGACCATGCGCGGGATCTCCCACCCGTCATCGGCGAAGACCGATGCAACGAGCTCACGCTGCGCCTCAGGGTCGCGGAAGGCCTCGTACGGCGGCTCCTCCCGGTCGAAGGTGAGGAAGCCGTGCACGTCCCGGCGGTCGCCGACCGCGTAGACCGCCGCACCCCGGCCGGGGCGGCTCCAGGTCAGACCCTCGTGCGAGAGGCCGAGCTCGTTCGGCATGGTGAAGCCGGCGAAGCAGTGGCCCAGGTACCGGTGGAACTGCGCCTCGGGCCCGAAGGCCAGGCGCCGGGTGTTCGAGTGCAGGCCGTCCGCGCCGACGACGAGATCAAAAGTGCGCTGCGCCCCGCTGCGGAAGGTCACCTCGACCCCGCCCGGACGCTGGTCGAGGGACGCGATGCTGTCGTCGAACCGGAACTCCACATCGTCGCGGACCGTGGCGTACAGGATCTCGGTGAGGTCGCCCCGGGGAACCTCGATGTCCCGGCCCTCGACCCCGCGGACCACGACGTCCGGCTTGACCGAGGTGATCACGCTGCCGTCCGGGTTGAGAAAGGTCAGCCGCTCCGTGTGGATGTGGGCCTCCCGCAGCTTCGGCAGGACCCCCATCCGCCGTACGACCTCCAGCCCGGTTCCGCGGATGTCGATCGGATAGCCGCCCCCGCGGATCGCGTCCGCCTTCTCCACGACCGTGACCTCAAAACCGCGTCGTCGCAGCCAGTACGCCAGTGTGGGACCGGCGATACTCGCGCCGGAGATGAGTACCCTGCTCATGACTTACCTCCCAGGTAGCTACCTCAGGTATCTATCCCGGAAACTATATACCTAACTTAGGTATCGAAACGAGCGTGATGACCGACACCACCGACGAAGCAGAGTTCGACCTGCTGGCAGTGCTGCCACGCCTGAGCCAGCTCGGCACGGTGATGAACCGGAGCCGGCTCATCGAACGCGCCACCGAGAGCGCCGGCGCCGACCTGGACCGCCCGGCAATCTCGGTACTGGTCACGCTGCACATGGGAGGCGGCCCGCTCCGGGTCGGCGAGATCGCCAAGCGCATGCAGGTCGTCGGCCCGCACGTCACCCGCCAGGTCCACGAACTGGAACGGCGCGGGCTGGCCCGGCGGATCCCGGACGCCCTGGACCAGCGGGCCCGGCTGGTCGAACTGACTCCGGACGGAACGGCGGCAGTGGGGCGCTACATGGGGACGGTGCTGGGTCTGCTGGGCGACGTTCTGGCCGACTGGTCGCCGGAGGACCGCCGAACTTTCGGACGTCTGCTCGAACGCTTCGCCACCGACCTGACCACCCGCCTCCAGACCCTGGACAACGAGTAGCCGAAACGAAACTGCCCCGAGCCGACCGACCGAGCGGACCACAGCACGAGCACAACCACCGCACGAGCGCGACCAAACCGCACGAGCGCGACCACCGCACGAGTGCAACCACCGGGCGAGCGCGACCAAACCGCACGAGCGCAACCACCGCACGAGCACGACCACCGGGCGAGCCGACCACCGCACGAGCGCAACCAAACCGCAGGAGCGCGACCACCGCACCGCGGGGCTTCCGGGGGCTCGGCCCCCGGAGCAGAAATGACGAGGCCCCCCGGTCCGCGCTTTCCGCGGACAGGAGGGCCTCGGGACCTCGTGGAGGTGCCGGGAATCGAACCCGGGTCCTTCGGTGTTTCGTCAGGGCTTCTCCGAGCGCAGCTCACTATGCCTCTACTCGGCCCCGGCGTTCACGTGAGCAAGATGCCGTGACGGGCCCAGTCGCTGATTAATCTCGCCGTGCGGTCCCCGCGACCGGGACCGGTTGGCCAACCTTCTAGCTGATGCCGGAAGTCTGAGACGAAGGTGTTCTCAGCCCGACAGAGTCGCTACTCGCCTCAGGCGGCGAGAGCGAACTCAGCGCGATTGGAATCGGCGCTTATTGGTTTCCGACGATCGATTCTCGAGACGACGTCGGCTTCCTCGGCTCGCTTCCCCTGTCTCCACGTACGAAGTCGAAACCAGTCACCCCCCAGTTGTGTACCCGCCAACTCTAACGCGTCCGGCCCCGGACTTCATTCCGGTATCAGCCCAGCCGGCACGGCGCGCCGTCGACGGTGCAGGAGGTCGGCTGGATCTGGCCCCTGACCTGCTTCGACGCTTCGAAGCCGAGCATCGCCGTGGCGCCCGGGGCGAGCGGGCCGCCGGTGAAGACGAAGGTGTTCCCGTCGCGGCTCAGCTGGGCGTTCCAGGTGTTGCCGACCCGGACACCGGCGTCAGGGTTGTAGCTCACCTTGACCGTCCAGGTGCGGGCCGGGCCGCTCTTGTTGGTGATCTGGACGCCGGCGATGAAGCCCCGGTCCCAGCTCCGGCCCGTCCCGTATGCCGCCGTGAACGAGGCTGCGGGGGGTGCCGGTGGTGGCGTCGTCCGCCGCGGCGCCGGCTTCTTGCTCGGCGACCGGGAAGCACGCGGGGAGGACCGGACCGGTTTCGGCGAGGCCGAGGAGGGCGACGCCGAGGTCGGCACGGCGGAGGGCGGCGGGACGGACGTGGGCGGGACGGAGACCTCAGCGCCGCCGAGGGGCACCGTCGGCTGGACCATCAGCGGAACGCGGCCGTCCGCCTCGGCCGGGCCCACGGCCCGGATCGCCACCCAGGAGACCAGGACCACCAGGAGCGTGGCTGCCCCGGCGATGAACGTGTACCGGCGCAGGGGGATGACGGTGTTGTGCTTGCCGGGCAACTGCGGTCCCTTCGCGCGACGGGTGAGCCGCGGCGACATTACCGGTCAGGCCATGCCTTTGCTACGTCGGCCCAGCGCCTTGTTGATCTCCTTCTGCGCGTCCCGGGCGGCCAGGTCCTGGCGCTTGTCGTACGCCTTCTTGCCCTTGGCCAGGCCGAGCTCGACCTTGGCGTACCCGTTCTGGAAGTAGACCGACAGCGGCACCAGGGTGAGGCCGTCCTCGCGGAGCTTGCCCATCATCTTGTGGATCTCGTCGCGCTTGAGCAGCAGCTTGCGGACCCGGCGGGGCTCGTGGTTGGTCCAGGTGCCCTGGGTGTACTCCGGGATGTGCATGCCGTGCAGGAAGATCTCGCCGTTGTTCTCGTGGCCGAACGCGTCGACCAGCGACGACCGGCCGGCGCGCAGCGACTTGACCTCGGTGCCGGTCAGCACCATGCCGGCCTCGTAGGTGTCGAGGATGGCGTAGTCGTGCCGAGCCTTGCGGTTCGAGGCCACGACCTTGCGCCCCTGTTCGCGTGGCATCGGTCTGCTCCTTGCTGATGGCGGCAAAAAGAAAGGCCCGGCCGATCGGCCGGACCCCTC
The DNA here is from genome assembly GCF_040650095.1 of Actinoplanes sp. NPDC048791. Classification (NCBI taxonomy): domain Bacteria; kingdom Bacillati; phylum Actinomycetota; class Actinomycetes; order Micromonosporales; family Micromonosporaceae; genus Actinoplanes; species Actinoplanes sp. NPDC048791. The sequence goes on from NZ_JBEZGQ010000054.1 coordinate 18,065, forward strand.
AATGGTACGCGCGGAGCCTCAGCAGAGGCATCCGGGTAAATAGTCGAGCGGGTTCTTCGGTACGCCGCCGAAGCGCGTCTCGAAGTGCAGGTGGAAGCCGGTGGAGGCGCCGGTGGTGCCGACCCGGCCGATCACCTCGCCGCGCCGCACGTACTCGCCGGGGTTGACCAGGATCTTGGACTGGTGTCCGTAGCAGGTGGAGAAGCTGCGGCCGTCGCGCTTGCCGTGGTTGATGCAGGTGTAGTTGCCGTACCCCCCGCTCCAGCCGGCCTGCACGACCCGGCCGCCGGCCGCC
>NZ_JBEZGQ010000055.1:0-18220 GCF_040650095.1 Actinoplanes sp. NPDC048791
CTACGGGTCAGAAACACCATCTACCGACAGGTACGTCGGGTTGCCGTATCCGCACCTACCGCCGATGACGGTTTCGGGTGCGAGGATCGCATAAGCGTGACCGGAGACCACCTCTCGTTCGATGGAAACTGCGGTGTCCACCCCAGCACGAAATGACGGGCTGGTGGCGGGCGATCCAACGGTGTTCGGCCCTCCCTTTCCTCTGCTTCCCACTTTCACTGCTGTCGTGCTGTCCGCCGGTGTCGAAGCCCCACGCGACTTCATGGCCCCGCACACGTGCGACGGACGTCTTCCCAAGCGGAGCCCCGAACCAGCATCGGCCCCGCCTGATGTGCCCCGACCTGGACTTACGCCGGGGTCTTGCCGTGCGCCTTGCTCTTGCTGTGCCGAGCGAGCCACGAGAACATCCGGGCCCTGCTTGACGCTCGGTCAGATCGTCTGCGTCTTCGGCGATCTCTGCTGTCAACCCGGACAACATTAGCCAGGTCCACCGAGCTTGTCTAGTGATCTGGACATAGATTTTCTCGGCGGCGGTCGCCCGCTTCAGATGCCGGCTGCACCGACCATTGCCCGTCGACGGCACGCAGGAGGACAGTCCTCAAGGGAAGGTCGCCGCGTCTTCGGACAGAGGGATATGACCATGGGCTCTCGTGCCGCTGCCGTTACCGCAGTCGTTTCGCTCATCGCCGGCGCCTGGGGCTCGCCCGCGTCAGCCATCCCCGGGGCCACGACGATCCGGGTCAGCGCGTCTCCCACCGGAGGGGCACCCGACAACTTCAGCAACGAGCCGGCCATCTCCGCGAACGGCCGCTACGTGGCGTTCACCTCGGCCGCGTCCGACCTGGTTCGCCGGGACACCAACGGAGCCTGGGACGTGTTCGTCCGCGACGTCCGCACGGGCGTCATCAGCCGGGTCAGCCTGTCCGCCACCGGCGCGCAACTCGACGGAGCGAGCTACCAGCCCTCCATCAGTGGCGACGGTCGCTACATCGCCTTCTTGTCCTTCGCCACGAACGTGGTCGCCGGCGATCCCAACTCGACGGGCAACATCTTTCTGCACGACCGGCGGACCGGCAGCACGGTACGCATCCCGCCGGCCGGCGAAGGCGCGCCCTACGCGCCGTACGCGGACAGCCCGTCGATCAGCCGCGACGGCCGCGTGATCGCATTCAGCAGTCGCAACGCTGTTCTGCCCGGCGACACGAACGACACGCCCGACGTCTTTGTCTGGCGTCGCGGCACTGCGCGCATCGAGCAGGTCAGCGTGTCCAGCCAGGGCCACCCCGGCGACGCCGAGAGCTACGACGCGGCTGTCAGCGCCGACGGCCGGTACGTGGCCTTCACCTCGAATGCCGGGAATCTCGCCACCGACGGCGCCGGACAATGGGAGGTCTACCTGCGTGACCTGCGGGCCCGTACGACCACGATGGTCAGCCGGTCGGGCAGCGGCGTACCGGCCAACGGGGAGAGCAACGTCGGCGGGGTCAGTGCCGGTGGCCGGTACGTGCTGTTCACGTCGACTGGATCGAACCTGGTCCCGGAGGACGTCAACGACGTTGCCGACGTGTTCCTGCGGGACCGCCGGTCCGGCACGACCCGGCGGGTGAGCGTTTCGCGTACCGGTGGACAGCTGAGCATGGGCAGCGGCCAGGCCGCACTCAGCGCGACCGGGCGCTACGCCGCCTTCGTGTCGCCGGACCCGACCATCGTGGCGGGTGACACCAATGAGCTCTCCGATGTGTTCATCCGTGATCTGCGCACCGGGCGCAACACCCGGGCGAGTGTGCCGGCGTCGGGCGGACAGGCCGACAGCGACAGCAACGACCCGGCGATCGATGCGCACGGCCACCACGTCGCCTTCGTGTCGTCGGCGACGAACCTCCTGCCCGAACCCGCCCGCGGCATCGAGGCGGTGTACCTCCGCAGCTACCCGGGCAACTAGGTTGGAGCGGTGACGGATGCTGAGCTCATCGCCATCGCGCGGGCGAAAGCGGCCGAGCTCCGTCGCCCGTCCTTGCCCGACGCCGAGGTGGAGATCGACGGGCCGGTGGCGGAGGTGCTGCTGAGCGACCCGCGGTACGCCCGCGGTGGCGGGCTCCTGGTGGTCATCGATACCGCCACCGGCACCGTGCTGCGGGCGATACCGCAGCTGTGAAGGGGCGTGACCTATCGTCGTGGGGTGTCGCTCGCCGAAGACCTGAACGACCCGGATGACATGATCCGGCTGCTGGCCGTCGGGCGAGCCGCGCGGGACGGTGGGCCCGAGGTCATCGGCAAGCTGCTCGACATGGCGCTGCACGACGGTGCCGAGGTGCAGACGGCCGGTGGTATGGCCGAGCGCTGGGACAACGTGAGCGACGCCGCGGCGGGAGCCCTGGCCGCCGTCCTCCGCCGGCATGCCACGGCCGACGAACGGATCGGCCGGGCGGTCGTCGACCTGGCCGAGGACGACGACCGCGTCGGCCGGCTGCTGTACTTCCTCGGCCCCGACGCCGAGCCGGTGCGCCGCGAGCTGGAGACGAGCAGCGAGGAACGGCTCCGGGTACGGGCGCTGCGGGCGGTCCTTCCCATCGACCGTCCCGTGGAGCTCAACCGCCGCTTCCTCGCCGACCCCTCGCCCGTCGTCCGGCTCGAGGCGCTGCGTGGAAGTTCCCGGTTCGGCCCGGAGGACGCGCACCGGGCGCTGACCGACGTGAGCGCGGAGGTACGGCTGGCCGCGGTGCGCAAGTTGCAGTGGCGGGACACGCCGGCGTTCGTCGCCGCAGCGCGCGTCGAGACGGTACGCGAGGTCCGGGAGCAGTACGTCGAGGCGCTGGTCGACCGCCCGCTGACCGACGATGTGTTCCGGGCACTCCTGGGATACCTGGCCGACGACGGCTGGGTGGGGCGTACGGCGGCCCGGCGCCTGCGCCTGATCGACAGCCCGGGGGTCGTTGCGGCGGTCGCTTCCCGGATTCTGGTCTTCGACGACGAGGCGCACCTGGCGACCTTGGCCGAGTTCCCTCACCTGCTCGAATACGCGCCCGAACTGTGGGAGCCACTCCAGCGTCTGCACCGCAGCGCGACAGACGTCGAGCTGCTGGGCATCCTGGGCCGGCTGCCACGGTGGGAGCGGTCCGCGTACCCCCTGGAAGATCCGGCGGACGGCCTGGACCCGGTGCAGCAAGCGCGGCTTCTCCGCGCCGTCCTGGGTTGGGCGCATCGCGTCGTGGAAGCGGACAGTGCCGTGGAATCGGATGGGCTGGCGGCGTGGCTGGCGGCACCGGACGACCACACCGCCGCGGAGTGGATCACCGAGCACGACTGGTTCGGCACCGGGCCGGTCGCCGACCTGCTGCACGCAGCCGTCGACGGCGACCTGCGGCGCGCGCTGGCCGTCGACCTCGGCTCAGAGGTGCTGCGCCTGGCCCACCTGTTCACGGCCCGGCAGATCCGCGCCGGTCTGGACCCGCTGCCGCCGGGACCGCTGAGTCGCCTGCTGACCGAAGATCCGGACCTGCTGCGCGTGCGCTTTCAGCGGGGCCGCACCGTCGTCCTCCGGCTGCACGGATCGGCTGCCGTCGGCCCGCGTCTCGAACCGGCGGACGCGGTACTGCACGTGCCGTGCCCGGATTGCGGCACCTCGGCGCGGGTGCAGGGTCCGCCCGTGTGGAAGTACCGCGACGAGGACCGGATACGCGAGTTCGAGGACGGTTACGCGGCCATACTGACCGGCGCCTGCCCGGCCTGCGGGGCGCCGGTGCGCACGGAGGTGCTGATCTCGGTGACGGAGGGACGATTCGACGGCCCGCGCGAGGTCAGCCTGGACGTCCGGTTCTGAGGGTGGTCACGGGATTCTGCTTCTCGTCGGACAGGTCCTCGACGATGCCGTACCGGGCCATGATCGCTGACCGGCGTGACCGGTTGACCGCGCGCACCCGGCGTCCCACGAAGAACACGTCGAGCAGCGTCCACAGGCCGAGCCCACCGAAGGTGCACAGCATCGCGATGGACCGGCCGGTGTCCCCCAGGTAGAAACGGTGCCCGCCGAGAATGCCGACCACGCACCACAACGCGTACGCGACCCGGGGGTCCTTCTTGACCGACCGGTAGTCCGCCTCGGCCATCAGCACGGTGTACCGCTGCCAGCCGGGCAGGGCGACCGGGCCGGATGCGGGTACAGGCGTGCTCGAACTCATCGGCGCAACGATAGTCGGAGATCAGGGGCGGGAGAACATGGCGGCCAGGGCGGCGTCCGAGGCGTGCAGAGCGTCGCGGTCGAAGGTGCTGCCGGTGGCGACCAGTTCGGCAGCTCCGGTGCGGTCGAGTATCTCGGTGAGGCGGCGTTGCACCCGGTCGGGTGGGCCGGTGATCGCCGCGGCGGTGATCTGGTCGAGGTACTGCTGCTGGCGCGGGGTGCGGGCAGCGGCGCGGGCGGCAGCCACCGGTTCGAGCGGCGGGAACACTCCGGTCGTACGGCTCTGGGCCATCGCCCACGCCTCGGGCAGCAGCAGGTCGGCGGCTTCCGCGTCGGTGTCGGCGATCAGCACGTCCGCACTGATCGCCAGCCACGGCTCGGGTTGCTGGGCGGAAGGCTGGAAGGTACGCCGGTAGTCGGCCAGCGCCTGGGCACCGTCCGCGCCGAGCAGCGGGCCGCCCACGATCGCCGGGAGGCCCAGTCGTGCCGCGATCCGCAGGCCGGTTCCGGTGGCCAGCACGTACAGCGGGACGGGACCGTCCGGCTGCGGGTGCAGGGTGATCTCCGCCGTACCGGTGAGGAAGTCACGCAGCTCGGCCAGGTCCGCCGCGAAGTCGCCGTCGGTCTGCCGCAGGGCCCGGCGCACCGGCGCGGTGAAGCCCGGCGAGCGGCCCAGCCCGAGGTCGACGCGGCCGGGAGCGAAGGCGGACACCGTGGCGAACTGCTCGGCGACGACGAGCGGCTGGTGGTGCGGCAGCATGACACCGGCCGAGCCGAGCCGGATCATCGTCGTGGCGGCGGCGACGGCGGTCAGCAGCGGCGCCGGGGCGGCGCCCGCAATCCCGGGGACTCCGTGGTGCTCAGCGACCCAGAAGCGGTGATAGCCGAGCTGCTCAGCCCGCGTCGCGCGAGCCACGGTGCCCCGGAGCGCCGCACCGTCGGTTTCGCCGCTACGGGTGCGTGACCGGTCCAGCAGCGAGAGTCGAACTTCGGCGTTGATCACACCGATGCCAGCGTCCGTACGGGCGGATCTTGTTCCCGCAGGCTACTCTCCCGTCGTCGCGGCGATACGGACCCGTCCCAACGCACGAAATGCCGCGCGATCGGCTCACCGTGTGCCGAACTGATCAACCCAGGAGGGTGCAGTGGCGGATCTGCCATCGAAACAGCCTGATCCCCCGAAGGCGGCGGAGGCCGCCTCCGCGGGCCCGCCCCAGCTGCTGGTCATGCCGCCCACCGAAGCGATCCCGTCGCTGGTCTGGCCGGGCGCCGAAGGGGAACCGGCCTGGGCGATACCGGTCCTGGTTCCGCCCGGTACGCGGGGATACGCGATCTTCGTGCCGATGGTTCCCGTTGAGGCGTCGGCCCCGGCCGCCACCGAACCGGCCGTCACCGAACCGGCCGCCACCAGGCCGGCCGGCCAACCCCAGAAATCCGCGGCAACGCCGGCCGTCACCACCCCGGCCGTCACCAAACTGGCCGACCAAGCCGAGAATCCCGCGGAAAGGCCGGCCGTCACCATCCCGGCCCCCACCAAACCGGCAGTCGCCGGCCCGGCCGTCGCCAAACCGGCCGCCACCACCCCGGCTACGGCCGGTCCGGCAGCTGCTCCGGCAGCTGCCAAGAGCCCGGCCACGGCACCCTCAGCCGTCCCGCCGGCGAAGGTTCTGCCACCGGCTCCCCAACGTCCGCAAATGCACAGTCCCCAGTACCCGCCGCGCCCGCTCGGCACGTACGAGCGGCCGCCGGGCATGTGGCAGACGTTCCGCAAGAAGCACTGGCCCGGGCCGAAGGAGGCCCGGGGCTGGGCCGTCCCGGCCGGCGTGGTCGCCGGCGCCGCCGGCTTCCTGATCTTCCTGCCGCTGAACCGGGTGGGCATCGGCTGGTTCCTCGGCTGGCTGGCGCTGACGCTGGGAGTCGCGTTCGCCGTCCGGCGATCCGCCGGCCTGCCGCGCCGTAAGCGGCTGCTCCGCTCCGGCTGGGCCGTGGCAGCGCTGGCCCTGCTGCTCATCCCGGCGTTCCGCAACGCGTGGTGGCTGGTGACGTTCAGTGTGCTGGGCGCGATCGGCTGCACCGCGCTGGCGATCGTCGGCGGCCGCCAGATCAGATCGATCCTGTTCAGCCTGGTGGCTGCCCCGTACGCCGCGCTGGCCGGCATCCCGTGGGTCCGCAGGCACCTGAAAGCGGGCCGCAATCCGGGAATCGCCCGGCGGATCCTCTTCTCGGTCGCCCTCACCGCTGTGGTGCTGCTGGTCTTCGGTGCGCTGCTGTCGTCCGCCGACGTCGCGTTCTCCCGGCTGCTGGACGACGCCATCCCCGATCTCAGCATCGACTCGATCTTCCAGTGGATCTTCCTGGCGGCGGCCGGTGGTCTGCTCGCCGTCTCCGGGATCTACACGCTGACCGCACCGCCGACGACGTCCAGCCTGGACACCGAAGGCAGGGGCCGATTCGGCCTGATCGAGTGGGCGCCGGCCGGCGCCGCGCTCGTGCTGCTCTTCGGCGGTTTCGTCGCCGTGCAGTTCACCGTGCTGTTCGGGGGAAGCCGGCACGTGCTGGAGACGGCCGGGCTCAGCTATTCGCAGTACGCCCGGAGCGGCTTCTGGCAGCTGGTCGCGGTCACGCTGCTGTCCCTTGCGCTGATCGCGAGCCTGGCCCGCTGGGCGAAACGGGACCAGCCGGCGGAACGGCTACTGCTCCGCGTGCTGCTGGGTCTGCTGTGCGCCCTGAGCGTCATCATCGTCGCGTCCGCGCTGTCGCGGATGTGGGAGTACCAGCGGGTCTACAGCTTCACCGGTGAGCGGATCTTCGTGATGGCCTCCGAAATGCTGCTCGGCGTGATCTTCGTGCTGATCGCGGTCGCCGGCATCAAGTGGCAGGGCCGCTGGATCCCCGGAGCCACCGTCGGTCTCGCCGTGCTGATGCTGCTCGGCCTCGCCGCCCTCGACCCCGAGGGCTATGTGGCCAGCCGCAACGCGGCCCGCTACGAAGGCTCCGGCAAGATCGACGCCTGGTACCTGCGAGCTCTGTCCGCCGACGCGACGCCGGCCCTGACAAAACTGCCGGATCCGGTACGCCGGTGCACGCTCAGCTGGATCGCCGAGGACCTCGAGGACCCCGACCCCTGGTACGCCTGGAACCTCGGCCGGCAACGGGCCCGCGAAGCCCTCGCCGAACTGGGTCCCGCCGCGATCGGAAGCCAGAAGGACTGCCGCGCCGCCGACCAGTTCGACCTGCCCAAGAAACGACGATGAGCGATGGAGCTCCGGTTCCGCGCCGGAGCTCCACCATCTCCAGGTTTTCTCACGCGGTCCTTCAGCGCCTCTCCAGTGCCGCCGCGACGGTGGAAGGAGCACTCTGCTCCTACGGCACGGAGGTTTCCCATGACACCGTTGCACCGTTCCCTCGCCTTGGCCGCGGCCCTGCTGCTGGCATCCACCGCCCTGGCCGAACCCGCCGGGGCCGCTCCACCGGGGCCGCCCGCGGCGGCGGCGGACACCAGCGTGGTGCTGCGCCCCGACGGTGACATCGTGCGGGAATGGACCAGCGGTACCTCGGGCCCGGCGTGGTCGGCGCTCGACGACGCCGTCGTACAACCGGCATCCGTATCCGCTGCCGACTACATTTATGCCGGCGGCACCGGCCGGCGTACAGAAGTCACGCTTGCGACCACATCCCTCACCGGCGGCACGGCGTCCGTCGCCGGCTGGTTCTACGCAAACACCGGCGCCGGCACCCAGTTGCAGGTCGAGATCGTGACGGCCGGCCGGACGCTGGCCAGCACCACGATTCCCGCCGGAGGCGGCTTCACCTGGCGTTCGGTGAGCGCTACCGGGATCGTCCAGGCCGATCTCAACGATCTCCGGCTGCGGTTCACCACCGCCGGTGGCGGCGACAGCAACGTGCGGGCCGCGTACGCCGCCGCGACAGTGACTCCTGGGCCGACATGCACCCCGGCCTGGGGCTCCTTCGGTCCCGGCGCCTGGCCACCGGCGTGCTGGCGGCCGTTCGAGGCGAGCAGCCCGTTCAACACCCCGATCCCCGCGAATCCGCGGCCCATCGGCGGCAGCACGCAGCGCTCCGACGCGATCAAGGGACGCATCCTGGGTGACATCTCCGCCCGTGACTACCCCGGGCACATCAGCGCGGACCCGCGTGGCGTCGGCGGCGAACCCACCTACTACGCGCAGCCCGGCGACCCGTCGTACGTGATCGACTGCCTGTCGTACGGCGGGAACTGCACCATCGACGGCATGAGCGTTCGCATCCCGGCGCAAGCCGCTCCGGAGGGCGGCTGGTCCGCGGCGGCCGGCGCGGACCGGCACCTCACCGTGGTGGATCAGAGCACCGGCTGGTCGTACGACATGTGGCAGGTCCGCGGTAGCGGTCTTCCCGCGCCGGGCGGCACCCTGCAGATCTCCTTCGGCGGCCGGTCCCGGGTCGTCGGCGAATGCTCCCCCGGCGTGCCGGCGGACGGCACCAACTGCGAGCCCAGCGGCGTCGGGCACGGCACGGCAGCACACTTCGCCGGGCTGGCCGGACGGGTACGCGCGGAAGAACTCCAGGCCGGCCGGATCAACCACGCGCTGAACATCGTAATCGACTGCGACAACGGCACCTTCGTCTACCCGGCCCGCGGCAAGGGCCAGACCTGCGCGAACACCGTGGACGCGCCGCCGATGGGCGCGCTGCTGCAGCTCGACCTGACCTCGCAGCAGATCGACGCGCTGCCGGTGCAGCCGTGGAAGAAGGTGTTCCTGCGGGCCATGGCCGAGTACGGCATGTACTTCGGTGACACCGGGTCGCAGAACCTCTTCGCCATCGAGGCCGAGTCGGGCAACCAGTACACCGCCTTCGGCCGGCCCGACCCCTGGCTCGCCTACGGGCAGGCCAACTGGGAACCGTATACCGCCGACGGCGTGACCTCGTACGTGGCGAAGCTCTACAACCGTCCCGGCGACCCCGACCCCACCCTCGACTGGACCTCGGCGGTGTGGAGTCACCTGCGGGTGCTCGACCCGTGCGTGGCTCAGCGCACCTGCTGACGGCGTACCTGTTGCCGCCGGCGCCCGAACCGCGGCGCCGGCGGGAACGCTCAGTCGTTCAGGACGACGACGTGCAGCGGCAGGACCGACTGCCGGTTCTCGGGCATCCGGGCCACGGTGAGCAGCGCCCACCGGCCGGCATGCGTCCGTAAGCACATCTCGGCACCGGCGGACAGGCCGGCGAGCCGGACGTTGCCACCACCCTGGCGGGGCAGGCCCCGGCAGACCTGTGGTGGGTCGCCCTGGTTGACCGCGTGCACGGCGTTGAAGGCGTTGGTGTTGGTCAGGTCGACGCCGGAGATCTGGTCGTGCGGAGCGGCGGGGCTGGTGCGGTACAGGTCGAGGTAGTCATAGTCCGGCGAGCGCGGGTTGTTGGTGGCATGCCAGTCGCTGGGCCGCCCGGCCGGGACGTCCAGGTCGTAGCCGATGCCGGGCCGCACAGCCACGTCGAATTCCGAGAAGACCCCGCCCGCGGGAGGCGCCTGCGGCGCCTTGCCGTCACCCCAGCTCAGCGCGGTAGCAACCGCGATCAACAGTACGGCGACAGCCGCGATCAGCCGCCACGGGCGCCTGCGCTCCGCCCGAGGAAGCGCATCGGAAGGCGTCAGCGGTGCTCGTGGCGATACAGCCGGGACACCGCCGATCTCAAGATCCGGGTCCTGCCGCAGGACGCGCTGCTCCAGCCGGAGCAGTTCCGGCCCGGGTTCGACGCCCAGTTCCCCGACCAGCCGCGCCCGGGCGGCACGGTAGACGCCGAGCGCGTCAGCCTGCCGCCGGGACCGGTAGAGCGCCAGCATGAGCTGGGCCACCAGTTCCTCGCGCCACGGGTTGGCCAGCACCAGGCCCTCGAGCTCCCCGACCACGTCGGCGTGGCGGCCGAGCGCAAGATCCGCGTCGATCCGCAGCTCGGTGGCCACCAGCCGGCAGTGCTCCAGCCGGGCCGCCTCCCGTGCCGCACTGTCGCCGGGCACGTTCCCGTACGCCGGCCCACGCCACCATCCGAGAGCGGCGGACAGCAGATCCGCGGCCTTGTCGTACTCGTGCGCTTCCAGGGCCGCCCGGCCACCGCGCACCGCCTCCTCGAACCGGCGGCTGTCCACCTGGGCCGGCGGCAGATCAAGCACGTACCCGCCCGGCACCGAGCGCAGCACGCGCGGCCGGTCGCCGGGGCTGCGATCCGGTTCGAGCAGACGGCGCAGCTGTGACACGTACGTCTGCAGGGTGTTCACGGCGCTCACCGGCGGACCGCTGGGCCAGAGCTCCGCGCTCAGAGCCTCGGAGGTGACCAGCTGCCCACAGTGCACCACCAGGTACGCCAGCACGGCGCGCGCCTTCGCGGCGGGGACGACGACGTCCCGTCCTCCCTGCCGGACAGTCAGCGGACCCAGTACCAGGAGTTCCACGCACCCACCCTGCCACCGATAGCCGGAGGCCGATGCGACGCGTTGAGTATCGGACAACCGGTATCCGTCCGCAGTCAGCGCTGTGGCCTACGCCCGCCCTCGGCTCAGCGACAGGCGGGCCGCCAGCCCGCCTCGGCCGACCGCCCAGCACCCGGCGCCGGGGGCGCAGTCCACGCCGAGCAGGTGCGCGTCGTCGAAGTGCCGCCAGTGGCGACCACCGTCGGTACTGATATCGCTCCCGCTCGGGCCCACCGCGATCGCGGTGCTGCGCTTCCCGGGTATCCAGGTGACCCCGTTATGGAAGCCGGCCGGCGACCCGGCGGGCGACCAGGTGCGGCCGCCGTCCGCCGTGACGGCCGCCTGGCCGGTGTCCGTGGCGGAGGGACCGCCGACGGCGATGCCGTGCCGCCGGTCCTGGAACGACAGCGACCGCACTCCGGCGTCATCCCCGCCGGGCAGCGGCACGGTCGCAACCCTCCAGGTGTGACCGCCGTCCGTCGTCCGGAAGACTCGGTTGTCGACGCCGGCCGGTGTTGACGTACCGAACCAGGCGTAGCCCGGGCCCGATGCCTGAAGACACGTGCCGGTGGCTCGACCGAACTCCCCATCGAGCGCCGGCGGCATCCCGGCGTCCGGCAGCACCCGCCACGACCGTCCGCCATCGGTGGTCCCGGCGATGCGGAACTTGCCGCCGACCGGGTCACTCATCGCCAGACCGCGCCGCCGGTCGAAGAAGGCGAAGCAGTTGTAGAAAGCGGGCAGGGCATCGTCGAACACCACCCGCCAGCTGTCGCCGCCATCGACCGTACGGTAGATCTGTGTCGGCTCGGTCTCCCCGTCGCCCGTGGACAGCACCACGGCCTCGTCGCGACCGAACGCCATCACGTCGCGGAAGTTCTCCATCGCACCGCCCGGCGGAGTGACGTCACGCCACGACCTACCGCCATCGGTTGTGACAACCACGCTACCGTCTGTGACCGGCATGGTCTCGCCGCCACCGACGGCCCAGATCACCGACCGGCTGACCACATCGGCGATGACCAGCCGGTTGGTGGTCGCGGTCCGGGTGAACCGCCACGACGGCCCGCCGCCTGCGGGCCTGGCGACGGCGGACGCTGGATCGGCGGCGGCGCCGACCAGTGCTGCAATTACGGCAAGGACCGTGACTGTGCGCATGTGTGCCCCCGAACCAGAGCCGGATACCCCGACCGTTCCGCCCTCAGCGGCTCGGCACAAGCCGGCTGCCGGAAGCCCGACAACGACGATCGTCGAGCGGCACAGCGGATCCGGTCGTGCCCGCGTCAAAGGAGACAGAGACCGTTTCGCACAGGAGGCCGGATGCATTTCGAGGAGTTCGCGACGGCGCGGTCACCCGCCCTGCTGCGGTACGCCACGCTGCTCAGCCACGATCCGGAGCAGGCCCGGGACCTCGTCCAGGAGACACTGACCCGGGCCTTGGTCAAGTGGAACCGCATCGAGCGGGTGGACGAGCCGTACGCGTACGTGCGCCGCATGCTCACCAACGAGTACCTGTCGTGGCGTCGCCGGCGGCGGGTGGCGACCGTGCCGCTCACCGGCGCCCATGAACGGGCCGTCGAGCAACGGGCCGATCCCGGGGACGACCTGTGGAACCTGCTGGCCGAGCTTCCTCGCCAGCAGCGAGCTGTGCTGGTGCTCCGCTACTACGAGGGGCTGACCGACAACGAGATCGCCGACGTGATGCGCTGCCGGGCGTCGACGGTCCGCGCGTACGCCAGCCGCGCCCTGGCCACTTTGCGGGTGGAGATCACCACCGAGACGATCCGGAACCACCAGGAGGCACAGCTGTGAACACCGTTGATGATCTGCGCCGGACCCTGGAGGAGCAGGCCCGCCGGGCGCCGGACGAGCGCGGGCTGATCGAGGACGCCCGGGCCGGAGCGGCCCGGATCCGCCGCCGGCGCCGGGTGACCGCCGCGGCCGGTACGGCGGCCGCGGTACTGGTGTCGGTCCTGGTCGTGCCGTACGCCGTACGTCATGAGTCCGCGCCACCGATCGCACCGGCGGCACCGTCGGCATCCGCTGCCCCGGCCGGCCCACGGTCGGGATCAAAACTGACCGTGAGTCTCGCTCCGGGCAAAGGACTGACGGTTTCGACGTATCTCGTCGAGACCAACAGCCAGTATCTGGCGGCCGTCCGGGACGACGACGGAATGCAGTTCAACCTGTACGTCGCCAGCCCCGGGACTTTCGGACGCGGCCCGATCGAGGGGTCCGTACGGGTCCGCGTGGGTGACCGGGACGGGTGGTACCTGGCCCGGCCGGCGCCACGCTGGATGTACTCGAAACCCACCACGGAGCACCTGCTCAGGTGGGAGACGCGGGACGGGTACGGGGTGACCTTCAGCAGTGTGTCAAGCAAGGCGGACCTGCTCGCCACCGCACGGGCGATCCGGTTCGCCCGGCCGGTCCGGCCGAGCGGTCCGGTGCAGCTGGGCTGGGTGCCGGACGGGCTGGTCCCGGCGTCCGTCGAGGTCAGCAAGGACAAGAAGACCGAGAGCATCCTGCTGACTCCGCCCGTCAAGGAGCCTTCGGAGGACACCGGCATCTCGGTGCGCGTGGAGCCCGTGTCGCCCGGCTGGCTCACTCGCTGGACCGAGGGGACGCCGCCGACTCACACCTTCGCTGGTCACCCGACGTGGTACCGGGAGCTCCCGGTCGGCCGTAGCGGCGCCCCACGAGCCACCTTGGTGGTCAGGGCCGGCGACTGCGGGATCAACATCGAGGCCATCGGCCCGACCAGCTTCGCGGCTCTCGAGCGGATGGTCGGGGAGGCGACGATCGGCAGTTGCACCAGTCAGGACGGCTGGGGCCCGGTCGTGCCTTAGGTGAAGGTCGGTTGCCAACTGCTGTTTAGCGGTCCGGCTGGGGGCAACATGATGCGGCATGAAGGTGGGCATCGGCGCCGCGGCGGCCGCAGTGTCAGCGTTGGCGGCGGTCGCCGTCCGTGATCTCCTGCAGCGCGACCACGCCCTGCTGCGCAACTTCCCGGTCATCGGCCACGGCCGGTACCTCCTCGAAGCCATCGGTCCCGAGCTGCGGCAGTACGTGGTGGCCGGCAACGACGAGGAGCGGCCGTTCACCCGCGACCAGCGGCGCTGGGTCTACGCGTCGGCGAAGAAGGAGAACAACTACTTCGGCTTCGGGACCGACAACGACATCGAGTACACCGCCGGGTATCCGATCATCAAGCACCGTACGTTCGGGCGGGCGGTGCCGCGGTCCGCGCCGGCCGCCGGCTACGAGGCGTCCGTACCGTGTGCCAAGATCCTCGGGGCCGCGCGCGGCCGAGCGCGGGCGTTCCGGCCCTCCTCGGTCGTCAACATCTCCGGCATGAGCTACGGCTCGCTGTCCGGCAACGCGATCGAAGCGCTGAACAAGGGCGCCGCGCTGGCCGGCTGCTGGCAGAACACCGGGGAGGGTGGGCTGTCGCCGTACCATCGGCACGGCGGCGATCTCGTCTTCCAGATCGGCACCGCCTACTTCGGCTGCCGTGACGAGCACGGCCGCTTCGACCTGCAGCGGCTCAAGGATCTGGTGGCCGGCGCCCCGGTGCGCGCCCTCGAGATCAAGCTCAGCCAGGGCGCCAAGCCCAGCCTCGGCGGCCTGCTGCCGGCCGCGAAGGTGTCGGCGAAGATCGCCGCCACCCGCGGCATCACCCAGGGCGTCGACTGCGTGAGCCCGTCACGGCACGCCGAGTTCTCCGACACCGACAGCCTGCTCGACTGGGTGGAGCTGCTGGCCGCGGAGACCGGCCTGCCGGTCGGCATCAAGTCGGCGGTCGGCGACCTCGACTTCTGGGACGAGCTGACCTCGCTGATGGCCACAACCGGACGCGGCGTCGACTTCGTGACCATCGACGGCGGCGAGGGCGGCACCGGCGCCGCGCCGCTGATCTTCACCGACACGGTGTCACTGCCGTTCCAGGTCGGCTTCGCCCGGGTGTACGCCATGTTCGCCCAGCGTGGCCTGCACGAGCAGGTGGTCTTCATCGGCGCCGGCAAGCTCGGGCTGCCCGACAACGCCGTGGTCGCGTTCGCACTGGGCTGCGACATGGTCAACGTGGCCCGCGAGGCCATGCTGGCGATCGGCTGCATCCAGGCGCAGAAGTGCCACACCGACACGTGCCCGACCGGTGTCGCCACCCAGAACCCCTGGCTCACCCGAGGACTGGACCCCGCGCTCAAGAGCGTGCGCGCCGCCAACTACATCAAAACCCTGCGCCGCGACCTGCTCAAGGTCGCCGAGGCGTGCGGCGTCGAACATCCCGGCCTGATCGACACCGGCTCCGTGGAGATCCTCGACGGCCGCACCGCGGCCACCGGCCTGGACCAGGTGTACGGCTACCAGCCCGGCTGGGGTCTGCCGGCGGAGGCGGACCGATCGACCATCGCCGAGCTCATGCACGCCACCGAACCGCAGGGCGGCACCGCTCCGCCGTCGCGCTCGGCGATGCCATGAGCCGGCGCCTGCCCCGCCTGATCAGCACGTACGACAGGGTCCAGTGGCCCGACCCACCGAGTAGATGGAGAACCTGCCCATGAGAATCGTGAAATTGGCCGCCGGCTTCGCCGCGGGATATGTGCTGGGCGCGCGCGCCGGGCGAGAGCAGTACGAAAAGATCACCGCTGCCGTCCGTACGGTAAGCGCCGGCGGGCCGTCAGCCGAGCAGAACCCACCGGGTCTGCCTGAGCCTGACGCCGGGCAACCGAGCCCGGCGGTCACCAGTGACAAGCCGCGCCGGCCGCGGAACCGGCGACCCAAGGCTGCCGCCACCACCGCGGCATCCAGCACGACCGGCGACTCGCCGGCCCTGAGCTCGGCGAACCTGGACCTTGACGCCGTACCGATGGAGGCGGCCGAGGCTGACGTCATCGAACAGAGCAGGCCCGTGCGGGACTGACCTCGGGCGACATCAGCGCCTCGCGCAAGCCAGCTACTCTCAGCCTGACCGCACCCGACCGATCGGAGCGTGCGCCGCGATGAGCGCCATCGAGGACCCCGGCTCGAACAGCGAGCCTGTTGGTCCGGATCGACCAAGCGACGATCTGGAACACTGGCTGTCGGATCTGCGCACCGAGGTGTCCGCTGCCCCGCATGAATGGATCAACAAGGACTCCGTCGGCGAGCAGCCCACCGACCAGGCGGTCGAGCGCAGCCCGGCCGCTGCCAAGCCAGGCGGCGGTGGGCGCCACCGTGCCGCGGATTAGGTCCGTCACCTCGGCGAGGTCTCTCTAGCATGGCGGTCATGGGCCGAGACTGGTTTGCCGACGCCGTCCTGTACGAGATCTACCCGCAGTCGTTCTCCGACTCGGACGGCGACGGCGTCGGCGATCTTCGGGGCGTGATCTCGCGCCTGGACCACATCGCCTCGCTCGGCGTGAACGTGATCTGGTTCAACCCGTGTTTCGCGTCGCCGTTCGTGGACGCGGGCTACGACGTCTCCGACTACTACTCGATCGCTCCGCGCTACGGAACCAACGACGACCTGGTCGAGCTGGTGGCCGCGGCCAAGGAACGCGGTATCCGGGTCATGCTCGACCTGGTCGCCGGGCACACCTCGATCGAGCACGCATGGTTCCAGCGGGAGCTGGCCGCCGACGGGCCGGACCCGGACGGCAACCGTTACATCTGGTGCGAGGACCTGCCGGACCGAGCGTGGAATCTTGACATTCCAGGCACACCGGCTTGGGTGCCGTCGCCGGGCCGCCGCCAGGGCTACTACCTCAAGAACTTCTACGACGAGCAGCCCGCGCTCAACTTCGGGTGGGTGCGGCGGCCCGGAGACCCGGCATGGCGCGACCCGATCGATGCGCCCGGCCCGCGTCGCAACCGGCAGGCGCTCAAGGACATCATCGCCTTCTGGCTCGACCGGGGTATTGCCGGCTTCCGGGTGGACATGGCGTTCTCGCTGGTCAAGGACGAGCAGCTGGCCGACGGCCTGGCCGAGACGGTGGCCCTGTGGCGCGAGATCCGCGAGTGGCTGGATGCCGAGTATCCGGACGCCGTTCTGATACCCGAGGGCACGGAGCCCCGCACGGGCGGACCGGCCGCCTTCGACGCCGACTTCTTCCTCGTCATCCATGAGGAACACGGCAGCCTCTTCGACAACCACTACGCCGGCCTGTTGCCGTTCCACGAACCACGCGAACCGTTCTTCGACGCCGCGGGCAGGGGCAGCACCCGGGTCTTCCTCGATGCCTGGGACGCGGCCCGCGCCGGGGATCCGGATCGGCTGGTCGTGATGTCGACCGCCGATCACGACTACGACCGGCTCTGCTGCGGCCCGCGGACCGCCGAGCAGCTCGGCGCCGCGCTGACCTTCCTGTTCACCTGGGGAAACGTGCCGTGCCTGTACTACGGCGACGAGATCGGCATGCGATACCTGCCGGGCCTGCCGAACGTGGAGGGAGCGGTGTGCAACCCGGCGTACAACCGGGCCGGCTGCCGTACCCCGATGCAGTGGGACGCCCGGCCGAACGCCGGCTTCTCCACGGCCGAGTCGTCCCGGCTCTACCTGCCCGTCGACCCGGCACCGGACCGGCCCACGGTGGCCGCACAGGAGACGGACCCGTCATCGACGCTCAACCTTGTCCGTGAGCTCATCGCCCTGCGGCAGGCCACGCCCGCGCTCAGGACCCGGGCGACCACGCGGGTGATTCACGACGGCTACCCGTTCGCGTACGTGCGCGGCGAGTCCCACCTGGTCGTCGTCAATCCCCGCCGGGAACCGGCGACGCTGGCCGCCGCCGAGGCGGTCGGCGCCACTGCACTGCTGGCATCCGGAATCACGGCCACCTCCGACGGTTTCACGGTGGCCGGTTTCGGCTATGGGATCTTCACCTACCGGGCCGCGGGTCCGGCGACAGCCTGATCCGTTGCGGCGCGTCCGGCGTCCCCCGGAAGGAGTCTCCGATGGGCAGCACTGACCTGCGCAAGGTCTACCGTGACTACCTCGACGCGGTCAACGCCCGCGAGTTGCACCGCATGGCCGAGTTCGCCCACGACACCATCGTCTTCAACGGTGAACCAGTCTCCCGCGACGACTACGTCGCCGCGTTGCAGCAGGCCATGGACTCGGTGCAGAACCTCGTCTACCACCTCGAGGACCTGATCATCGAGGGCGACCGGGTGGCGGCCCGGCTGACCGACACCGGCACCCCCGTCAAGGAGTGGCTCGGACTTCAGCCCACCGGCCGCGACGTCACCTTCACCGAGTACGCCTTCTACCACTTCCGCGACGGCCGCTTCGAGCGCATGTGGTACCTCCTCGACGCCCAGTCCATCGCCCGGCAACTGGCAGCTTGAACACCACCGACAAGGGTCCCGGGCGCTGGGCCTCAAGTCGGCCGGGCCGCTGCCGATCGGGTCGGCATGCTGGACAACGCCGAAGTCATGCGCCTGGTGGCGGCGGCTCACGAGGGTGATCCGGACGAGGTGCGCCGGGGCGTCGAAGCGCGCCTGGCCGAGCTGACCGGCTGCCTCGAGGACGGGCCGGCCGGGCTGCACTACGTCCGTGCCGCGGCGTTGCGGGCAGCGGGGGCTCATCGGGACGC
>NZ_JBEZGQ010000056.1:0-7002 GCF_040650095.1 Actinoplanes sp. NPDC048791
CCAGGACGGTACCGGGGGTCCGGCCGGCGCGTGCGGCGTCGCCGCACGCGGTGCAGGCCTGGCCGACGAGTTGGCCGGTGGCTGCGCAGGCGTCGCAGGAGCGCCAGTTCGCCGGGTCGGTGCGCGGGTCGTAGGCGGGATCCCAGATTCCGGTGAACTCGCCGCCAAGCCGGTACCGGTCGGCGGGCAAGAAATGCAGCGGTGCGGCAAGGTGTTCGTCGATCGTAAGGATGGTGGCGCTCGCCGGAACGAGCACCGCCACGAGGACGGCGGTCATGGTCATGGCGTCTCTCCTGTTGTTCACACTCGCAGGTGCTGCCGGTGGTGCGTCACGACGCGTCAAGCGTCGCGAACTTAGGGTCGATTTGGCTGGGCGGGTTCGTCGTCACAGACGATGAACCCGCTGGCACCCCGATTGATCAAGTCGAACCTGAGGTCAGGAAAGTCGGCGCCCGGGAGCGTCGACCGTGATGCAGGCGCGGACTACAGCGTTGGGAGCCGGCGGCGTCTGCTTATTGCTGGAACCAGCGTGATTCGAGGCGTGTGGGAATGCCTGCACGTCCCGAGCGTGCGCACGGCCGGGATCGATGCCTGGCACTACCGTGCTGGTATGGCTGCACTCATGGATCAGGCCGGGGACATCGCGGCTGCCCTGCGGGGAACCACCCTGCAAGATCACCCCGTGGAAGAAGGTCTGGGTGGCACGTTTCTGGTGCAGGAGGTGGATCCCGCCCGGCTTCTCGAGGCGTGGCAGGCCGCACGTGCGGCCATGCCGGTCACGGTGGCCGGGGTTTCTGCACGATCGCCCCTGACCACTGCTTCATCGCTTGCTTTGATCCAGCGGGGCGCCGACGGATGCCATGAAAGGCACCGGATCGATGGCTGTCGCCTCGGTGTGGTCGCCGAGGTGGACTTCGAAGTGCAGGTGGGGCCCCGATGAGTGGCCGCTGCTGCCGGAGATCCCGAGGACCTCGCCGGCGTCGACGTGCTGACCGACGTGCACGTACGGCTGGACCATCAGGTGGCAGTAGCGGGTGACGATGCCGCCGGCGTGGTCGATGTCGACGTACCAGCCGCAGCCGGCGGTCAGGTCCGGGTCGCCGTCGCGGTCGCAGCCCCAGTCCCGGCCGGTGCGCATATCAACGGCGTTGCACCGCATACGGCTGACCGTTCCCGCCGAGGCGGCATAGACCGGAGCGCCTTTGCCGACGATCAGGTCGACGCCGTCGTGGCCGGGCCGGTCGGTGGTGCGGAACCCGGAACCGACCGTGGCGTGCACCGGCTGGGTCCAGCCCTGACCGCTGACCGCGACCGTGCAGACGCCGAGGCCGGTCGTGATGCCCGACAGCGCGCCGACGAGGTCGGTCGCGTCGGGTTCCCACTTGGCGTACGCGTTCGGATAGGCGCTGACCTGGACCTTCTGGGCGGCTTCTGTAAGGGGCATCGCCTGCCAGCCGTCGACGGCCGTCAGCTTGCGGTAGAACGTCGTGGCCGCATAGTGCGGGTCGTGCAGCTGGGCCGGGCTGCCCCAGCCCTGTGAGGGGCGCTGCTGGAACAACCCGATCGAGTCATCCGGCCCGCTGCGTAGGTTGATCAGCTGGGATTCCTGCATCGCGGTGGCCATGGCGATCACCCAGCCACGGGCGGGTACCTGCAGAGTCTGTCCAACGACGATGATGGCGGCGGCGTTGGCGACCTGCTCGCCGTTCCACCGCCCGATCGAACCCACACCCCCTGGCTGCGGAGGACCGGGCGGTGCTGCGCCGGCAGGGGTGCTGCTGGTCGTGGCACAGAGGGCGTTCGCGGGACCGCCGCCGCCGACCATCAGGGTGGTGGCCAGCCCGGAGCACAGCGCGACGATCGCGAAGACTGCGGCGGCGACTGCGGTGATTGCGCGGGTGGTCATGGCTGGCCTCGTTTCCTCAGGTGGCGGTGATAGGGGTTGGGCAGCGGGCATGGCGAAGGCCGCGCGGACGTCCGGGGTGAGGGGCCGTCCGCGCGGTCTTCGACGGGTGCGTAGTGCAGGGTCAGCGGGCGAGGACGGCGACCATTTCGCCCCGCAGCAGCGGCGCGCCGTCGGGGCCTTTGATGTGGGCGTTGATCCAGATGCGATACGGCGGCCGTCGCGGTCGATCAGCCGCCGCCAATGCCCTCGTACGAAGAACCGGACGCGGTAGTGCCACTTCGGGTCGCCGTCACCGGGCTCGGCGAGGGCTTTGGTGCGGCGCAGCATCACCACGCGGGTGTCGTGGCGGATCGAGGCGCGCACCGCGCGGCGCCGGGTGGCACGGTCGGCCGGCGCGGTAGCCACGGTGTCCAAGGGCTGGGCTTGGATGCGCCAGAATGCGTACACCAGCGCGGCGCTCACCTTCGTACGCATGGCGGATTCGTCGAGTACGTAGCGGCCGTCAGGCGCGTTCTGCCAGTCGATGTCGGCGTCGTCGGCGACCGGTAGGTCGGGACAAGGATCGACGGGCCGGCCGATCGGCAGCTGGTCGAGGGTGACCAGGACGTAGGGGCCGAACTGGCGGGCCAGGTCGGGGCGGGCGGCCATCTGTTCGCGGCGGCGGGCGGCGGCGGGGTCGAGCGGGTCGTGGTGGTCGGCCCCGCCGCAGATGAACCAACTGCTGTCCCCGGTGGTGACGGTGGTGGTTCTGGCCCAGGTGATCGCCCCGATGGAGGTGATGGCGCCGGTGAGGGTGCGCTGGTAGACCGGTTCGGGCAGCAGCAGGACGCCGCCGTCGTCGGGGGCGATGTCCTCAGGCAGGACTTCCCCGGTGAGGTCGAGTGCCTGCGCGGCGGCGGCGATGACCGCGGTCATCGCCGGTGCCACGACGTACGGCTGGCCGACCTGCCACGGCACGGCAGCGATCTGGCGGACGGCGTCGAGGACCTTCGGTGCCGGCGGCTGTGCGGTGTCGGTGCTGCGGGCGGTCATGAAGGCGTCCAGCCAGTCATGCGCCAGCGGGCTGCGATGGTAGTCGGCCATGCGGCTGCGCAGGTCGACGGCGGTACGGGCGTATCCGGCGAGTGTGTCGTGGGCAAGGAAGTTCATGAACACCTCCGACGATGGGAGGCACCCCCTCGCGGTCGCCCTTACCGGCGGCCGGAAGGTCAGGTGCTGTGGCGGGATAAAGGGGTGTGTCTAGGCAGCGGGTGGACGCCGGAACACCGCGAACGGCCTCGCCATCTGCCCGGACCCGGCTACGGCCGGGGTGTGCGGGGCCGGACCGGTTGTGGGCTCGGCGACCAACTCGCGGAACCCGTTCACCGGCCGGGGGGCCGGCACGCGGGCGTGTCCGCGTGCCGGATGCTGCGGTGTCGGCCGGTGAGGGCCCGGAGGGCGGCGGGCGATGTCGGCGGCGCGGTAGGCGTGGTGTAGCGGCGTGCAGGGCCCTGCTCGGTTGTGGCATTGCAGGTTCGGGCAGGTGCCGTCCGGGCGGGGCTGGTGTGCGGCGGCGACATCGACGGCCAAGGCGTAGAGCAGGCGGTCGGTGACGTCGTCGGGAATCGGGTAGATGTCGCTGGGCCGCGCGGGCGGTGGTGCTGGCATGGCGTCGGGCCTTCCGGCGAACGGTTCGCGGGCATGCTGCGACCGTCACCGGCACCGGAATTGCGGAGCGTGTTTTGCCTGATAGCGGCCTCGGCGGCGGTCTGGCACCGATAGCCGCTCACCTTCGGCCGAAGGGCAAGTCGCGGGGCTGCGGCTCGTAGCGGCCCAGGGCATAGCACATTGATGGAGTAGCCGAGGATGGGGCTTCCTCGGGCCGGGCCCTTTGTCGTTGGTGGTCAGTACCCCGTTGGTCGTGCGGACCTTGGCCGCGGGGTCACGTCGAGGGCGGGCGTTGGCGATGAGTTCGCACACCGCGCGAACGGGTCCTTATCTGCGTTCGTCAACTTCAGTGGCCGGTCAGGCCACTGACGGCCGTCCTCAACAGAGGGGTCAGTGGCGCTAACACGGCTCCTGCTGGCAGGTCGACTACTGGTGCAAGGTCTATCGACTCCGAACGCTGACGCAGCAAGATCAGTACTCGTGATTCCGCTGAACATTCTTCTGTCAATCGGCTCGCGCCCGATCACGATCACTAATGATTGCCATCTGGTGTGATAGTGGGATACATGGGCGTGGAGTTTGAGAGTTCAGGTACGAATGAAAACTGGTCACCGTGGATCAACGGTCCGCCTGAGTCGAGCAGCACGCCGGATCACTCGACGCTTGACGACTACTCCTCACCCGGCATAATCCAGTGGGACCCGCCAGAGATTCAAGATCCATCCGAAAGCGCATACGACGGCGGCGTTGAGGCTGCCGCGCGGGCCACTGAGGCAGCGGAGCGGTCCGGCAGTGTTGTCTCGATGCCAGGCGATGGCCGACCAGAGCCGCAGACGGAGATCACCGCGCCCGGCTCGGGAGACTCTCCACCGGAGAGGCGCGAAGCTCGTTCAGGAGTGCCGGATTCAGCGGTCGAATTCATAAACTCCGCTGTGAAAAGTTTGGCATGGCAGGCAGTGGAGTCCGCATCGGCCGCGCTGTCGCCTCTCGGTCCGGTCGTCGTACGCTCGCTATACATCGTCAATCAGATCGACACCATGATCGAAGGGACGAGGAGTGGCGCGGGTTTCGATCTCAAGGTCTCAATACCAGGCCTGGAGTTTTCGATCGACGAGCTAGACGCAAAGCTTGAGGTCCTCGCCCGTCTCCATGTGGGTGGGCCGCCGTCAGGCGGGCCGACCGCAGGAACCCTGCTTGAGGTTCAGTTTTATGAGCCGCCGACAGGCCGCGGTGACGTGGGTCCGCATCTCCAAACGTCGGACACCAGCGGACGGTTCGGGATTCCGCCTGTACATACCGACGGCGGCACGTTAGAGGACGATCGCTGGGGGGCGTGGCTCGACTTGGTGGGTGAGTTACTGATCCGCAACCTCAGCTGGGCGCTCACCTACGTGGCCAGCCTCCCGGCCGGCACGGTTCTGGCATCGATCAAGATTGGTGCGCCGTCGGCACGGCCACCACTGTCTCGGAACGGTAGTTGAACCGCCCAGCCGGAACTCTTTACTGGTCTCCGGTCTCCCGGAAGCGGCAGACGCCCTGATCCGAGGAACGGTCGGGTGACGTCGGTCCATCGGCCGGCATCGACGCCTCAGATTGGCCCTCGGGCGTATCGGTTGCCGGGAGGTCGGGGTGGTGGCGGGCGTCGCGGCATCGCGTGCGCGGCGGCAGGTGCGGCGCCGTGGTGTCGGTGACGCCGGTGCCGCTGCGTTTGGCCTCGTACATGGCCAGGTCTGCGGCGTGTAGCAGCTCGCGGGTGGTGCTGGCGTCGGTGGCGTGGGCGTAGCCGACGCTGGCCCGTATCGCGATGTCGAGGGTGCCGGCGATCGGGATCGGCTGGCCGCTGATCGCCGTGGCGGCGTGCGCGCTCGCGCGGGTCTGGGCGTGGTCGCCGGCGATCAGCAGGGCGAACTCGTCGCCGGATAGCCGTGCCCCCAACACCACCGGCGCGCCCAGGTCGGTCAGGCGTAGCCCGATGGTGGTCAGGACGTCGTTGCCGTGTTCGTGGCTGTAGGTGTCGTTGACGGTTTTGAAGTTGTCCAGGTCGAGCAGGACCACCCCGGTCGGCTTGCCGGTGGCCAGTGCCTGGTCGCAGGCGGCGAGGAAGGCCCGCCGGTTGGGGATGCCGGTGGTGTCGTCATGCAGGGCGAGGAACTCGGCGTGATCCGCGCGCCGGTTCGCCGCCGCGATCTGCCGGCGTGCTTCCCCGAGCCGTTCGTATTGCCAGTGCAGGGCCACGGCGCCGCAGCCGAGTCCGGCCAGCAGGCCGCCGAGCGCGGTCAGGGATGCGGTGAGGATGGGAGACACTAGGGTTGCTCCTTTCAGTGGAAGGAGCACCGGGGCGGGCGTCTCGCGCCAACGAGTTGACGCCCGTCCCGGGCTACCTGAAAAGCCGGTGGGGCAGGTCAGTCGGTGGTGGGCGCGGCCTGGAAGGTGGCGGGTTTCTCCTGCACCGTGTCGATATGGCCTTTGCCGGTCAGCTTGGTGAGCGCGTTGGCGATGGCGCCCGCGCTCGCGGCCGGGTAGCCGGTGCCGTGGTCGGCGTTGTCGACCAGCTTGCGCAGGTCGTTGACCGTGAACGTCTCGTCCGGGCGGTGGTGCAGGATGGCCAGCACGCTGGCCTCGAGCGCACCGGCGGGCCGCTTGCGCTTGGCTACGGGTGGCGGCGTCTCAGCACCGCTGTCATTCGACGCTGCGGCGTCATCGCCGCTGTCGTGCGGCATGGCGTCGTCACTGCTGCTGTCGTGTGCCGGCTCGACGGGTTGTGGGTCGGCGTCTGCGGCGGTGATCGGGGGCGGCACGGGCTGTGCCGCGGCGAGGTCGGGCCCCTCGGCACATTCGGTGCCGGTGTGCGGCGGGTTCGTGTCGGGCTCCGTGGTCGGGCGATCGAATGGGGCCGGTTCGGTCGGCGGCGAGGTGGTGGCGCGATCGGCGTCGTCGCTGGTCTGCGGCGCTTCGGTGTCCGTGGGCGGCGCGTGATCCTGGCCCTGGGTGCCGGTGGCGGCTCGCCCGGCCGGGGTCAGCCGCCACAGGGTCTGGTTGGTGGCGGCGTGGCGGTATTTCTCGGCGTGGCCGCTGGTTTCCCAGGCGCGCAGTTTCGGTGTGACGGTGGAGTAGGCGAGTCCGGCGTGTTGGGCGATGGCGGCGGCGGTCGCTTCGCCGAGGTCGGCGAGCGCGGCCAGGACGCGGAACGCGCTGTGCGCCGGTTCTGATCCGGGGATGCCGGGGGTGGTGTCGGCCATGGTGACGGTGTCCCTTCTGGTGTGTGGCGGCGGCCCGAGCGGCCGCCGTCCGGGGATGGGTGGGAGGTGGCGTGCACTGATGCACGCTTCGATCAGCCAGGTGAGGCAAGTCGTGCGGGGGCCCCGCCCCGGGCGCCGGGGGCGCGGGCCCCGCCCCACGGCTGCGGCGGGGGGGGCGGGGGGGCGGGGGGGGGGGCGGGGGGGGGGGGG
>NZ_JBEZGQ010000056.1:7012-18028 GCF_040650095.1 Actinoplanes sp. NPDC048791
CGCGCGCGCCCGGCGCGGGCGCCCCGCCGCCCCCACGAACCGGTCAGCTCTGCTGCGGCGTGGTGGCCTGCTGGTAGGCGTCGATGACCTGCTGCGGAAGGCGTCCGCTGGCGCGGTATTCGGGGACGTCGTCGCGGTGCTGGTTGTCAGCCCACCAGCGCCGCATCCGCTTGACCGCCTCCGACGCCGTGGTGGGACGGGCGGCGCCGCGCACGGTGGAGTTCTTGGGCAGCCGACGGCCGGCGGCCATGAACGGGGCGAGCGCGGCGCGGAGCCGGGCCAGGTTGTCCTCGGACAGGTCGATCTCGAAGGCGGTGTCCTCGAGGGCGAAGCGGTAGGTGCCGGCGGCGTCGGTGCCGTCGACGTCGTCGATGACGGTCCTGGTGATACGGGTAGCCACGATCGGGCTCCTCTCCAACAAAAGGGGGTTGATGTGGTGCCGGACAGCAAGGAGCCCCGCAAGCCGGGGCGGCAGCGGGGCGACGGAGCGGTGAACCAGGGCGCAGGGGTGTGTGATGGAGGGTCAGACGGTGACGTCGCAGGCGGGCCTGGTGCGGGCGGAGCCGCGTCACCGGCAGTGATGCGGTGCAAGAGGAAACGACGGCCGTTTCGCCGGCCGGGCTTGTGCAGGCGCCCCGTCCCCTGGGCGCCGGGGACGTTGCCTGGCGACCGCTACACCCTCTTCTCCTGGGTGGCTGGCGGCGGCCGGATCAGGCGGTGGTGCCGGGGTTGCGGTGGAAGCCGATGCGGCCGTCCGCGTGGCGGCAGGCGATGATGTGGCCCTGTCGCAGCGCGATGAGGGCGACGTCGATGCCGAGGTTCCCTGGTGGCTCTGCGGGTGATCGCCCAACATCAGGGCGTCGACGGCTTGCTGTGTGGACAGCGGTCGGGCGCCGGGCGGCAATGCCACGGGGACAGCCGGGTCGTGCTGGTCGGACATGGCGGTTCTCCGTTCGCCGATGACGGGTCAGAGATGGGGTGCTGGCCGGTCGACCTGCTGCGCATCCCGGAGACGACGGGCTGCGCGGGTGACGTCCGGCCGGTGCGCCGGCGGCGGCGCCCCGGCGGTGGTCGGTGCGCCACCGATCGGGTCATCGGCCGGACGCTGATCTGCTATCAGCCCGGTAGATGGGCTGCTGGGCTGTCAGTCGCGGGTTGCCGCGTCGAGCGTGGCGGCCAGGGCGGCGGTCTTGCCGGCGGTCCGGAACATCGAGACAGCGTTGGCGGCGATGTCAGCGATGCCGTCTTCACGCTCCTGGCGGGTGAACGGCAGCCGGGCGTGGGGGCCGACCCGGAAAACCGGCAGGGTGTAGTGCCTGAGAGCGACCGCGTCCCCACCGGCGATGTCGTACTCGTCGAAGGACTCGGCCGTGATCCCGGGGATGGGTGTCTCCAGGTTTCCGGTACAGACCACGACCAGGTCATAGGTGCGGCCGTCGATGAGGGCCGCGCCGGGCAGCGCGACGGGCTGTGGGCGACGGTTCTGCACCGTCAGCCGGCGCACGCCCAGCCGGTCCGGACGCAGGTAGCGGCCGATGCCCTGGTATCGGCTACGCATGCTCTGCCGCCAGGTATCGCAGCTGCTGGGCAGATCAGTGGCGTACCAGTCGATGCGGTCCACCTGGTCCAGGGCCGCGGCGGCCATCAGCGGAGGCGGTGCCAGGCCCAGCAGCGACTCGACGGTGCACTTGGCGGAGTCGCCGCCACCGATCACCGCGACCCGGCGTAGGTCCCGCAGCGGCCACATGCCGGCCATGCGGTTCATGAACTGCGCGAAGGTGACGATGGTGGTGCCGTTGGTCAGGTTCTGCACGCGGGGGTCACCCAGTCCACGGGCGTCGATGAGTCGTCCCGCAGGAACGGAGGCGCGGTCGGCGATGTCGATCTGCAGACCGGTGGCGTCACCGGCCACGGACACGACGTTGGCGTCGGTGACCACGTCGGCGAACTGTGCCAGGGTCAGCCGGATGATCAAGGCCATGTCGGTGTTGCTCTGGTACTCCGCCATGGACAGGTTCGCCGCCTGGATCGGCGCGCCGGGCAGGTAGTTCAGGCTGGTGCCCAAGTCACCGGCCGGTCCTGCGCCGCCGGGACGGTTGCGGGAGTTGAGGTAGAAGGTGGGGCGTGTCGTCATCGCGAAGGTGCCACCGGCGCGCGGGCCGCGCTCAAGCACCAGAGGCTTGGCGAAGCCGGCGAGGACACGCACGGCGGCGTACACCGCGGCGTGGAATCCACTGCCGATGATGACTTCCCGGTCCGTGCCGGAGGCGCGCAGCGTGTCCTGGCGGGCTGCCTCGTTCGACCAGAACACGTCCAGTGACTGCTCGGCGGCTTCCCGGGCGGCGGGGTCGAGGGCGACCCCGGTGAGCTGCGCCTGCAGCGAGCTCGGGAACTCGGATCGGCGTTGCATGATCGCCTGCATCGTCTCCGAGTCGGGCTGCCTTAAGGCGACGGCTCGCAGAACGGAGCTGATCGGTGCGGACGGGTCGACGGATGTGAACATCGGTGGGTCCTCCGGGAGAGTTCACCGGGATCACCGCGCGGCGGACCGCATACCTGTCCCCGGTGTTCCGGGGGTGGCGGCACGCGGCCAGGCACGGTCCCCGGAAGGGATAGATCGGAATGGGAGTGCTCGGGTGGGGGCGGCTAGGCGCCCGGGCGGGCTGACCCGCCCGCGGATCGGCGCTCGTCTAGCTGCTGGTGGGGGCGAAGACGCCTGCGCGCGGCTGCGTTGCCTAGCCAGAGCGCGGTGTTGCCGGCGACCTGGAGTTGCGGGTCCGCGCGGTGGGCCGGTCAGCTCGCTGAACAGCCGCGACCGTGGCGTTGGAGCCGGTCGGGCCGCCGCCGATACCCGGGTGCGGGGTGGTGGCGGTGCCCGACCGGCTCGCGGTGGGTTAGAGGGCGATGGCGAGCAGCCGCTGGCCGGTGTCGACGGTGTCGAGGTGGCGGCCGGCCTGCTCGAGGTAGGTCACCCGGTGGGCGAGCGCGTTGCTAGTCGGGGCGAGCTTGTGCCCGTCGGCGGTGAGCAGCGCGTCCGCGCAGACGGCGGTGGCGGCGCTGTAGTGCTGGTAGGCCAGCGGGCCGGCCTGGAACATCTCCAGCTCCTCCACGGCGAGGTGCGCGGCGCCGTAGCTGGCGGCGTTGTGCAGCCGCATCGCGTTGACCCGCGGCTGGCCGAAGAAGTCCGCCTCCGCCCGCTGCAGCGGATAGGTGGCGGGCTCGGCCAGATGCCGAGCCTCGTACACATGCCACGCCCGGGCCGGTGGTGTGCCGTGCACGACGTGCTGCCACACCTGGTGGCGGATACCCGCCCCCAGGCCGGCGGCGTGACGCAGCCCGGCGAGCTCGAGGAGCTTGACCGGTCCACCGGCGCAGGAGGTGGGCTTGCCTTTGCGCGGTGCGATGAGGTGCCTGGTCTGCCACAGCCACCGGGCCTCGACAGCCCAGAAGCGGGGCTGCAGAGTGCCGGACACACCGAAGTGCCGGTAGAGCTGGTGCGCGGTCAGCGCGTGCGACGGCAGTCCGTCGTGCAGGCAGATAATCATCGACCGGATCGTCGCGATCGGCGTCTGAACCGGAGTGGCCGGTAGCGCCGGGCCAGTGGTCGTGGTCGACGAAGCGGTGGTGCTCGCGCTGGTGGGGACGCGGCGACCGAAGCGGCTCAGAGGCGTGGCCGCACGGTTGTGTGTAGCGGTCATAGCGGAAGTCCTTCATGGATGCGGGCGCGTCTCAGGCGCGCGGAGGCGACCGGCCCACCGGGTGCATGGGTCGGTTGCGGGTGATGAAGCGGAATGGACCCGACATGGTGCTGGTGGTGCTGACTGGTGCGGTGCGGCCTGGGAGGCTCGCTGTGCGGCGCGGTCGCCGACCGGCCCTCAAGGGGCGGGTGGACGAGGCACACCGAGAAGGTGCGGCGAGGCAATCCCGAAGGCGGGACCGGACCGGGTGGAGCGAAATATGGGATGAGGTAGTGCCGACGAAGGTAACGGCCGGATCTGTCAGTCTCAGCCGGTGTCGTGATCGTCAGAAGACGGTCTGACCTGCACTGTCAGAAGCAGCGCCGCATGGTGTGGGCCTGGCAGCGCGAAGCTGTCAGACCCGGAAAGTCTGACAAACGATCTTGCGTCTGACGGAAGCACCGTTGACCTGCGACTGGCACCGCTTCAGGGTTCGGGGTCGAGGTCGGCGGGTTCGTCGTCGAAGTAGCGGTGCGGGTTGGTCGCCGGGTTGTCCGGGCCGTGATCAGAGGGCAGCTCGTGTAGCCACCATCGCGGGCCAGGATCGGAGGCGAGGGTCCAGACCGGGCCGGCGGGGTGCTCGCCGTGGATACCGGTGGCAACCGGCATCACGGTCGGCACCCCGGACAGGGCGTCGAGCAGGTGCCGTTCCCGACGCCGACCGGGCACCCGTAGCAGGACCGGGTAGCGGGGGCCGTAGGCGGCGAGCTGTTCGTAGCCGCGCAGCTTCTTCAGCACAGTGCCCAGAGGTTCGGTGCCGTTGTCGTGCTCGAGGAAGAACCCGACCTCTGCTCCGCCGGCGACCCAGACGCCGTGCCCGTCGGGCAGCACGCCGGCCCGGGCGAACACAGCCGTGGCGTGCTGCTCGGACCACCACCGCGCCAGCCGCACACCGGTGTGGGTGCGGGCGTAGGCGACCAGGTCGATGAACAGCTGGTTGGTCCCCAGCAGATGGACAAGCCGGCGGCTGCCGATGATCCGCTCGGTGCGTTCGATCGCGGTACGCGGCGCCCGGGCGCCCGCCCGGTTGGGATCGTTGAACTGCGTCGGGTAGACCACGGCGCCGAGCGGACCGAGGGTGTAGAGGTACTGCCGGTCGCCGGTGGTGGTGTCGACGAACCGGGTGACCGCCTCCAGCTGCTGCAACACGGCCAGACGCAGCCGCGCCGAGCGCCGCGACGGGAACAGGGCCGCGGAGATCTGCTCGGTGGACAGGATGTAGTGCTCGGCGAGCCACCGCAGGAGCAGGTGATCGCGAGGGGTGAGACGGCGAAGACGCCCGAGCCGGACAAGACGCGACGGCGAGCGACGAGCAAGGGAGTCGGAGGAACGGCGAGAGCCGGACGACGAGGAGTGGGAGTTGGTGGTCGCCACTGTGGATGCTCCAAGCGGAAGAGACTGCCCCTCCGAGGGAGGGTGTCTGAGATCGGCGAGGCGGCAGGCGGACCGGGGCACGGCCTGTGTGCAGCAGGAATGACCCCGCCGGCGGGATCTGTCAGCCGGGCGGGGCGATCAGTGGTGAAGGGCTGGTGAAGAACCAGCGGAAAGGGCCACGGAAGACCGGGTGCACTGACAGACCAGTCGACCTCAGTCTTGTCAGTGTGAGTGCGGTTGTGACTGTCTGCGGTGGCCAGGGCACTGCGGCTTAGGTTCTACTGCCCCGGCCATGAACGTTGACGGGGGTTGGGGTCACGCCGCCCCGGATGGCGGGTCGGCCACAGCTTCGTTGCCGTTCGCTGCCGGCAGCGGTCGGATGAGAGCTGGCTCCTCCACGCGCGGCGGGTTGTGATCCGCATCGGCCGGGAAGAGAGCAGGCACGAGTGACGGCGATGAATACAAGCGGCTGCCCCGCGGGGGTACGAGGACCTACTGGTGGCTCCAGCGCACCTGGCGGACGCGCGGGACGGTCGCTGGCCTGGTCTTCGGAGCGGTCATGTTCGTCTTCTCGTGGGCGAGCGACGACGACTCCAAACCGACAGGCCAGATCATCGGCGCTGCGGCCTCGGCAGTGCTGCTCGCAATCGTGATAGGTCTTTTCATCAGGTCTCCAGAGCGACAAATCTGCCAAGCCGGCGGGCATATCTTGACCGCGGACGAGCGGATCACGATCGTGCGCAGCGTTGACGCCGGGCGGTGGCCGGACGACGCACGACTGCATCCATCTGTCTCCCGGCTGGTGGAGCGAAGGCTACGCCGCACGGCGACGCCTGCAGTCGAGATCGCGGTGTTCGGCCTGATGCTCGCCGTGGCCGTGGTTAAACGTGGTCCTCAATGGGCCGTGGTGGTGACTCGCCGTCCTCTTCTGGGCCATCGTGGGCCCTTGGTCGATGCGAAGCACCAAGCGCAGCCGCGTTGCGGCGCAGGCTCTGCGCGATGCCGCGCCGACCAGCAGACCTTGTGAAGAGTCGGCGAGCCCCGCGGAGTAACCGGCTGAAGTATCTAGGCGTCGTGACAGGGGGAGATTCGCCAGCGCGGAACATCGGCAGTCGCTCAAGGGAACAGGAATCCGGCATGGAGGCCTATTCGGCCTTGCTCTACACAGTGACGACCACGGCGCACTGCCAGTGCGATGCGGGTCGGCGTGCGACAGGTTAGTTCGGCGGCAGCGCGGTCGTCATTGGCGGACACTCTTGGCTGTACATAGGCGTTAAGTGCGTCCAGAGGGCCGTCTTCGTTCGCGCGGTCGCTGAAGATCGCCGCGCTCCCTATGCCGAGGAGTGTCAACACGGTCACCGCGATCCCGGTCGTGATCAACGGTGGCTGGGAGCCGTAGGTGGTGTGGGACCCGACCAGCGTCTCGGGACGGTGTGGTTTCTCGTAGAGGCCGGGCTCTGCTCTCGGGTGCAGGTCGTCGAGCCGATTTGAGTGCGCCGTCGCGACGTCTCGGATTTCGGTACTAAGAGCCAAGTTCTCGCTTCAACACTTCACCAATGCCGTGACAAGTTCTGGCGTCTTATCGCACAAGGCTTCGATTCGGCACATCGACACCCGAAAAAACGGTCCATATCGGTGCCTTTGACGCGAGCCACGAGGCGATAGAGATCAACTATGAATGTTGATCTCCCGCACCTTGGCCTGACGTCAACAGCGTGACCGGGACAGTATGATTCCAGACGTGAGGAAAACCGACGAACACATCCCGATCAACCCATCGGGCACCGGGAGAAGTGGCCGTCATTATTGGCTCCCTCGCATTTTCGCCCTGCTTACAGCTGCACTCACACTTGTCGCCGGAGCATTGACTTACGCTGCCGAACGCGGCGAAGATCCACGCCCAGGACCAACCCCAGCCATCCCAGATACGTCCCCGCCTGTGCCGGCTAGCGTTCACCTCGGGCAATGTGGAGAGTGGTCCTTCCGCTTCATTTTGGATCCAATTATATACGTTGACGAATCATTCCCCATCAAACTTGCCTGGCGACCCGCTCGTCGAGGTGCAAACAGTGTCTGCAAGTTTGCTGTAGCTCTCACCTTCGTCACTAAATCTAAGGTGAATACATCGCCGTCAACGAAACTTTCCGGCTTCACTCTGGGTGCCACCGAGATTCCATCTGACTTTGGCTGGACAGCTCAAGTATCGTCTCCGGGCCCAGTAACGGTCACGGCCCTGCTCACCGGGAATGACCTGCCAACACCGGTGGCAGTGTCGGCCAATATTGATGCTCGGCCGAGCCGACGCATTTCAGACGCTGATAAATGGCTTGCCGATCTTGTCGATGGCTTAGGTTTCGAGGTCGTTTCTACCGGTGTTCTGACGAAAGGTCGGCGGGCGAGTCTGACCGGTAGATTGACTTCGTCGATGAGGCCAGCTCCGCCTGGCTTGTCAGCTACAGGGGAGGCGGAGGTCTGCTTGGAGGCGACCGGCGGCGGAAAGAGCGAACGCACCTGCTCCCTCCATAGGATCATGTTTTCGAAGCCTCTATCACTCGAACGTAGTCTGACCGTCGATGTGACTAATACGGATGCGGTAGTCGTGACGGCGACAGTCAAAATTAAGGGTTCGGTCGACGGCACCCTCGTCGGTGGTTACGGCAGCAATCGAACTAAGAAAGTAGGGAAAAACCCCACGGTTGCATTTTGGGATGTAACAAAAAATGCTGCGGTCGCATCGAAGGAGCTATTACTGACTATTGCCGCTCTCCTCGCGGCGCTCGGCACCGTCGGTTTTGTCTTGAGAAGAAGACGGAAGAAGGACGACGACAGTCCAGCCGGTGGTGACGATAATGCATCACGTATAGGATATGTCTAACTCTGCCAGCCACTAGCTTGAACCCGTGATAAGTGGAATTCGTTAGGCAGCAGAGCTGAGGGGAGAATCACGGCATGCCCTGTGTACTGCCGCTGATAACGCGTGCGGGGTGATCGCCGGAGGAATCGTCGGAGTGCCAGGCGGCGGCCATCGCCCGGGGAGAACCTCACGGCATGGGACTGTCGGATCTGCCTGCTTGATCTGCCCTAGGCATCGCGCGCCAGGTTCCCTCCCGGCCTGCGCTCGGTCGTCGGTCGGCACCCAGCAGTCACGCTTTGCTACAGCCGCAGAGTGTTCGCGTCGGCCTCGTTCGGGCGAAACGCCGGGGCGGACGTCAACGGGGAACTAAGCAGTTCGGTTACGCAGCGCTCGCCGCAGAAGTCCGACGGCGACGCCGACGACCAGACCGGTGGTCAACCAGAAAAGCAGGTCGACGGCGGCAGACAGCGTGTCCGTCTCGACCAGGGTTGATCTCATGGTGGCGTAGGCCTGATGTGGGGTGTCACCACCCGCGGTGATCCACGGCAGGGGCAGTCCCCACGAGAAGGTGTAAGCCGCATCGCAGCAGGTCTGTCGAACGGGCAGCAACGCAGCGAGCGCCGAACCGATCAGCGTGGTGGCGCAGCCCGCGAGCCAACCGGCCCGGCCGGCGTACGGACGCAGCCACGGCAGCCCGAGCATCAGTGTCCCGGCCAGGGTCAGGACTACGGCCGAAACCAACAGAGGCACATCGACCGGGGTTGCCGCCGCCAGGCTGACCGCACCCGCGACCATGCCAACAGCGACCGTGCCGGCGCCGACCACCAGTCGCGACACTGCCGCGGCTGCCGCCTTCCACGGCTTACCGCCGTCTCGGTACTCCGCCGAGCCCCCGCCGGGTGGATCCGTCGTTGACCTGCTCGGCGAACTCATCGTTCGAGTATCCCCCGGTCCGGCGCTGCCTGACTGAGCCGGTAACCCACGTCGTTTGACTGATCTGCCGTCGATAATGCGCGGCCTGGTCGCGTACGACACGTCGGTGCCAGCCCACAGCCGCTCGTGGAAGTGAGCTGCTGCTCTGCAGCGGTCGGCTCGGGTGGTTCGCCCAGTTCGCTCAACTGAACCTCCGCCGAACCGGCACGCCGACGCCGGAAGGTGGGACCAGACATGGCCGTCCGCTACGTTGCCGGTTCAATGTCCGACTCCGCACCGACCCCGCACCGGCTGCTGACCGGGTCCCTGTCTCGGCGCACACCCGAGCCACCGAGCACCGCCGCAATTACGATTGCCTGTGGCTCAGGTTTTCGGCTTCGTACCGCTGCCGCGGGCTCGGCGGTTGTTGTCCGGCCGGGCGGAGAACCGTTCGACGAGGTCGTCGATCGCGCTGGTGTTCTGGGCGGGCACCTTGGCCGCGGCGGCCTGCCGGATCGCGGTCGCCTCGCCGACCAGGGGTTTGGGTGGGCGGGTTTTCATGGTGAACGCCGGGGTCTGCCGGCCGGCGATGATCAGGCGGCTGGCGGCAGTGTAGGCGTCCAGGTGGGTCAGGTCGTGTTCATCGAGCTCCGGCAGGGTGTGCCGGGCCAGGATGCGTGCGTCTTCGGGCGCCACACTGAAGTAGATCTTGTTGCGGGCGTTCGCGGACGCGGCGGCGAGCAGGTCTTTCGGGAACTGCGCCAGGTCCTGGTGGGCGAGGACCATGGACAGCCGGTATTTACGGGCCTCGGCAAGCATGGAATCGAGGGAGTTGGCGAGAGTGAGGAAATTCTGCGCCTCGTCGATGATCAGGGTGGCGTCGCGGCGCTGGTCGGCCGGGATGTTGGCGCGGGCGGTGGCGGCCTGCCACACCTGCGCCAGCACCAGCGACCCCAGCAGTTTGCTGGTGTCCTCTCCCAGCTGACCTTTCGGGATCCGTACGAGCAAGGCGCCGCCGTCGAGGACGGCACTCATGTCGAAGCTCGACGTCGGGTAGCGCATGGTCCGTTTGACGAAGTCGCGCAACAGGAATGCCCGCAGGCGGGCGAGGACGGGGCCGATGACCTGCGAACGCAGGGCGGGGTTGAGCTCGTCGTACCACTGCCAGAAGCCGGACAGCCCGGCTGGGTCGTCAAGGCCGACGGTCATCGCCGAGCGGAACTGCGCCGAATTGAGCAGAGGTGGGATGTGCTGCAGGGTCACGTTGGCGTGACGTAGGAGGGTGAGGCAGGCGACGCGCATGACGTCGTCCATCCGCGGTCCCCAGGCTTTGGCGAAAATGGTGCCGAAGATCGACACGAGGTTGTCGACGACCAGGTCCGGGTCGTCACCGGAGAGCGGGTTGAGGGTGGGTGGGTTGGGCTGGTCGGGGTCGAACAGCACCACCCGGTCCGCCATGGTGGCGGGGAGTCGGTCGAGGATGTCCAGGACCATGTCGCCGTGCGGGTCGATGACCACGGTGCCGCGGCCGGCCTTGATGTCGTCGACGGCGAGGTTGACGAGCATGGTGGTCTTGCCGGAGCCGGTCGCGCCGACCACGTGCAGGTGATAGCGGGCGTCGGTGACCGGCAGGGCGACGGCGTGGCCGCCGACCTCGGCGTCGCCGAGAACCTTCGTTCCTCGCCCGCCGGTGGGTACCGCCACCGGTGTCGGCATGGACTTCGCCCGTGCCCGGTCCAGCCCCGGGACGGCCAGATCCCGCGGCAGCGCCGCCAGCACCGCCAGCTCCGGAGTGGAGGCCAGGAACCCCGCGCCGAGGCGCCGTGTGGCGAGCACGGCCACCGGTGCGCTCATCCGGGCCCGGTGGGCGAGAGAGTTTCGGGCGGCGTAGACGGCGAACGAGGAGGCGACCGCGTCCGCGACCCCGCGCAGCCGGGCCTGCGCCGAGGATCCTGCGCGGTGGTTGTCCTTGGCGATGGCGTAGCGGATGGCGATGGTCCACAGCGGGTGGGCGGTCTTGTCGAGGATCGCCCGCACGTCGCGTTCCACGCCCGGGTCCCGGCGTCCCGCACCGGCCGCCGTGCCGGCACGGCGCGTGGATGGTCCTGTCTGAAAAGTCTCTAGTGCCCAGAGCAGCGG
>NZ_JBEZGQ010000057.1:0-17778 GCF_040650095.1 Actinoplanes sp. NPDC048791
AGCGGCCGGCGCTCCTCCGGGGTGAGCCGGGGTTGCGGCGCCGGCGCGCTGACGGCCTGGACACCGGCCACGATGGACGGCGGCAGCACGATGCGAGCGGTCACACCGGTAACCGGGGACGGCGCCAGCTGCACGTCGATGTCCATGTCGGTGGCCAGCCGGCCGACCACGTAGTGGCCGAGGAAGCGGGTCGGTGCGGTGATGAAGTCGCCCTCGCCGCGCAGTCGCTGGTTGGCCAGTTCCAGGTCGGCGCGGCTCATGCCGATGCCCTGGTCGGTGATGGCGATCAGGTAGCTGTCGCCGATCCGCCGGCCCTGGATCTCCACGTCGGCGTCCGGCGGGGAGAAGGCGAGGCCGTTCTCCACCAGCTCAGCGAGCATGTGGGCGACGCCGCTGACGACCGCGCCGGCCACGAGCGCGTCGTCGACGCGGCGCAGGGCGACCCGGCGGTACTCCTCCACCTCGGAGACGGCGGCGCGGATGACGTCGGCGATGGGCAGCGGCTCGGACCACTGCCGCGGGCTGGCCGCACCGACGAGGACCAGCAGGCTCTCCGCGTTACGGCGCATGCGGGTGGCCAGGTGGTCGAGCTCGAAGAGGTTGGCCAGCCCGGTCGGGTCGGACTCCTCGCGTTCCAGGCTGGTGATGAAGCCCAGCTGGCGGCGCAGCAGGTTCTGGTTGCGGCGACCGAGGTTGGCCAGCGACTCGGTGGTGCTGCGCCGCAGCATCGCCTGCTCGGTGGCCAGCGAGTACGCGGTGGCCTGGACCCGGTCCAGCGCGTCGGCGACGAGCCGGACCTCGTCGCTGGCGCCCGCGGGCACCGCGACGGTCAGCGGCGGCGCGTCGTCGTCGCCGGAGGTCGCCTTGCGGACCGCCTCGGGCAGCCGCTCACCGGCCAGCCGGTTGGCCTCGTCGGCCAGCGTGGCCAGCGGTGCGGCGATCGAGCGCGACGCGATCGTGGCCAGGTACACCGAGCCGATGAAGCAGATGATCACGGCGCCGAGCAGCAGGCCCATCCGCTGCGTGGCGTCGTCCTGCAGGGTGGCGGCCCGGGCCCGGATGACCGAGCCGACGTGCTGCTGGAGCTGGAGCATGTCGTCCAGCACGGTGGTCTGCGACGACCACCAGGACTGCGGGTTGACCTGGAGGTTACGGCCGTCACCGGCGTTGAGCGCGACCTGCTCGAAGTAGGTGGCGGTCTGCGCGGCGCCGGTGCCGAGCACGTAGTCCTTGGCCTTGCGCTGGGTGTCGTCCGCGTAGCGGGTGAACGTGGCCAGCGCCGCGTCCTTGGCCGACCGCATCGTGACGAACTGCAGGAACTCACCGCGGTTGAAGCCGCTGGCCGAGAACACACCGTTGAGGAAGGCCCGCTCCTGGGCGGTGCTCTCCTTGGCGTCGCCGAGGGCCTCCAGCGCGGAGACACCGCGGCGCAGGGCGGGGTCGGCCGAGCTGTCCAGGCCGTAGTCGACGTTGCTCAGCTCGGCGATGCGACCGGTGTAGAAGGTGAAGGTCGGGGCGCGGTCGGCGGCCCCGGCGTCGGTGCCGGCCCGGACGCCGGCCAGGCCGTCGAGCTCACGGACGGCGGTGGCGACCCGGTCCTGGGCGACGCCGCCCTCGGAGATCAGA
Organism: Actinoplanes sp. NPDC048791; assembly: GCF_040650095.1. Classification (NCBI taxonomy): domain Bacteria; kingdom Bacillati; phylum Actinomycetota; class Actinomycetes; order Micromonosporales; family Micromonosporaceae; genus Actinoplanes; species Actinoplanes sp. NPDC048791. Next base: position 1,627 of record NZ_JBEZGQ010000057.1, read on the forward strand.
TCCTCGACCTTGGCCCGCTGGTCGTCGACACGCTTGCGGGCCGGGGCCAGCTCGGCGCGGAAGCCGACGTTGCCACCGAGCAGACCGGCGGTGAGACCACGCTCGGTCTGCAGCTCCTGCACCAGGTCCTGCACCGCGAGGACGAGGGTGACGGCGCGCGCGGAGGCGGCAGCCGTGCGGTAGTTGTCGACCTCGGTGACGGTGATGACGCCCAGCAGCACGAGGACCGCGACAACGGGCAGGGTCAGCGTACGGACGACGCGGCGGCGGATCGTGCCGCCGGAGCGGGCCGGCCGGGGAGCCGGAGCGCCGGTCTCTGCCCCGGTCACGGGCGCGACGGTGTCGGCGTCGTGATGGGCCTGGCGCGGGCGGGGGATCTTCATCGACGATCCGTTCCAGGAGCAACGCGGCCGGCGGTGAGGTCTACGACCGGACGACTCCGTGCGGACACGCGATTTCTCCTTCGTCGGGTGGCGGCGGTCTCTGTCTGCCGCGGATTTGGGGGAACCGTAGCGATGAGCTGAGTTGCAAGTCCACTATGTACCGCTGATGAAGGCGAAATTCCCGAATGTGTACGGGATCCAAGATCAGCTTGAAGTCCGGTGGGTAGATCGGATCATTGATGAAGGGCATCAGGGTCCTGCCGGAAGGTTGCAATCAGATTTCGATCACGAAGCAAAGTGACATCGTCACTCCGGCGGGGCCCATCGGGGGTCGCGAGTGAGCACAGCACAGCACTCGCGGCCCCCGTCGGACAGTGCGTCTGTCAGCTGGTCGCCGGAATCCACGGCTTCCAGGTGGCCTCGTGCTCGTTGACCCATTTCTCGCCGGCGGCTTCGGCGGTCATCCCCTGGTTGGTGATGTAGTCCGAGACCAGGTTCTGGTCGTCATTGGTCCACTTGAAATTCTTGATGAGCTGGAACGCCGGGCTGTTGGTGTCGGCGAACTTCTTGCTCACGATCTTGTCCAGGACGTAGTCCGGGTAGTCACAGGCGACCTTTTTCGGGTCGGCGTCACAACCGGCGGTGTACGCGGGCAGCTTCACCCGGGCGTACTTCTCCTTGGCGAACAGCCACTGCGGCTCGTAGAAGTAGAACAGCAGCGGCTTCTTCTGGGCCGTGGCCTGCTGGGCGGCCTTGATGATGGCGGCCTCGCTGCCGGAGTAGACGACCTTGTAGTTCAGCTTCAGATTCGCCACCAGGGCGACGTCATTGGTGACGAACGACGGGTCGCCCGCGAGGAACTGGCCCTTGTCGCCCGACTCGGAGGTCTTGAACAGATCCGCGTACTTGTTGAGATTCGCGCCGTCGGTGATGTCCGGATATTTGTCCACCATCCACTGCGGCACGTACCAGCCGATCACGCCTTTGTTGCCGGTCGGCCCGAGGTCGACGGCGACCTTCTTGTCGGTGATGTAGGTCTTCTTCAGGTCGTCGTGGCCCCAGTTCTCCACGACCGCGTCGACCTCACCGGTCTCGAAGCCCTGCCAGGAGATCTCCTCCTTGAGGTTCTTCTTGTCCACGGTGTAACCGAGCTTCTTCTCCAGCAGATGACCGAGCACCGCCGCATTCGCCTCGTAACCCACCCACGGGTTGATGGCGAGCTTGACCGTGCCCTTCGAACCGGCCGCCGGCGCGTCCGAGGAACCGGCGTCGGACTTCGCACCGCCACAACCGGCCACGGCCATGCTCAAGGCCGCGGCCACCGCGGTGAGCCGGATCAATTTCGGGTGTCTCATCAGGATTTCCTTCCGGATGGTGCTTACCGCCGGACGGCGGCAGAGGGGAGAGCAGAAACTCAGGTCGCCGGCCGGCGCAGGCGGTTGTCGTCGGCGCGCCGGCCCGCGCCCTGGGTGAGCCGGTCGAGCAGGATGCCGAGCAGCACGATCGCGAAGCCGGCGGCCAGGCCCTTGCCGAAGTCCTCGCGCTGGGCGAACCCGGCGACCACGTCGTAGCCCAGGGCGCCGGCACCGACCAGGCCGCCGACGACCACCATGGCCAGGACCATCACGATGCCCTGGTTCGCGGCCAGCAGCAGGCCACGGCGGGCCATCGGCAGTTGCACCTTCCACAGCAGCTGGCGCGGTGTCGACCCCGACGACACGGCTGCCTCGACCACCGTCGCCGGCACGTCGCGCACCCCGCGTTCGACCAGGCGCACGACCGGCGGCACGGCGTAGATCACCGCCGCCACGATGGCCGTGAACCGGCTGGCCCCGAACAGGGCCACCGCGGGCAGCAGGTAGACGAACGACGGCATGGTCTGCGCCGCGTCCAGCACCGGACGCATGACCAGAGCAAAACGGTCATGCCGCGCACCGAGCACGCCGAAGATCACGCCGAACGCCATCGTGGCGACGGTGGCGACCAGCACGGTGGCCAGCGTCTGCATCGCGTGCTGCCACAGACCCAGACCCACCAGCCCGGCCACGGCCACCCCGGCGATCGCGGCAGCCCGCGGGCCGCTGCTCAGCGTGCCGAAGATCAGTACGGCCACCAGGAACAGCCACCACGGCGTCGTGGTCAGAACGGTCTCGATCGGGTCGAGCAGGACGGCGCTGACGACGTTCTTCAGGGCTTCGGTGGCGTCGTACCAGTGGAATTCGACCCACCGCGTCGCCTCGTTGACCGGGACGGCGAAAGACGCCCGCCAGCCGGCCGGGAACTCCGCACCCCACGACGACATCCGGCCCAGCACCGTCACCGCCACGACCGCGACGACAGCCACCACCGGCCCGGCCGCCCGCAGCCGGGCGGACCGGTGGTTGGTCGGTACGGCCCGCTTCGCGGCATGGGTGGTGATCCGGTCCAGCACCACCGCGAGCACGACGATCGCCAGGCCGGCGTCGAAGGCGGCGCCCACGTTGACCCGTTCCAGGGCCTGCACGATGGTCTGCCCCAGGCCGGGCGCGTCGATCAGCGCGGTGATCACCACCATCGACAGCGCCATCATGATCGCCTGGTTGACGGCCAGCACGATGGTCGGCCGGGCCAGCGGCAGGCGCACCTTGCCGAGCAGTTGCCAGCGGGTGGAGCCGAGCGCGGTCGCCGCCTCCACGGTGGACTTCGACACCTCGGTGATGCCCAGCGCGGTGATCCGGATCGCCGGCGGGATGGCGTAGATCAGGGTGGCGATGGTGGCCGCGGGCGAGCCGATCAGGAAGAGCAGCGTCATCGGGGCCAGGTAGGCGAACGTCGGCATGATCTGCATGACGTCGAGCACCGGCCGCAGCGCCGAGCCGACCGCCGGCACCCGGGCGGCGAGCACCCCGAGCGGTACGCCGATCAGCACCGCCAGCAGCACAGCGGACAGCGTCAGCACCAACGTGTCGACGCTCTCCTCCCACAGCCCGAGCACGCCGAAGCTGAGGAAACCGGCGATGGCCAGCAGCGCGATCCGCCAACCGGCCACCACCGCGGCGAGCGCACCGGCGGCCGCCACCAGTCCGGCCCAGCCGAGCCCGTACAGCGCGGCGTGCACGGTGTCGACCAGGAGAGAGACGCCGAGGCGGAGGTAGTTGAAGCCGTACAGGAAAAGCGGGCTGGTGTCCCGGTTGGCGTCCACCCAGTCCCGCAGCTCGCCGAAGAACCGGAATGCGAGTGCGTTGTCATCGTCGGCCGGGGCCGAGGTCCGCACGACCAGATACACGGCCGCGGTGGCCAGGGCCAGCAGGAGGACCAGCATCCGGCGGCCGGGCAGCTTGCGGCGCGGCCCCCGGGCGGCGGCATCCGGCGCCGGGTCGGCCGCCTCGGCCGGGACAGGAACGTCCGTGACGACGGTACTCATGCCGGCACCGGCGGACGATGCCCGATCAGCGCGGGCAGCAGCTGCTCGGCGTCCACGACCCCGATCCGCTCCTCGCCGTCGACGACCGGGATCGGATGCGGGGCCCGTAGCACCCGCTCGATCGTGTCGCGGATGACCGTGCCGGCCGGCAACGGCTGGTCCTCGAGCACTTCGTCCGGTGCGGCGGCCCGGGTGATCCACCGCAGGGTCAGCACGTCGGCGCGGGGCACCTCGCGGACGAAGTCGGCCACGTAGTCGTCGGCGGGCGCACCGACCAGTTCCTCCGGGGTACCGACCTGCACGAGTGCGCCGTCGCGCATGACCGCGATGCGGTCGCCGAGACTCAGCGCCTCGGCCAGGTCGTGGGTGATGAAGACCAGCGTCTTGCCGACCTCGGCGTGCAGGCGCCGCACCTCGGCCTGCATGTCCCGGCGGATCAACGGGTCCAGCGCGCTGAACGGCTCGTCGAACAGCAGCACCGCCGGGTCGGTGGCCAGCGCCCGGGCCAGGCCGACCCGCTGCTGCATGCCACCGGACAACTGGTCGGGGTACTGATTCTCGTGACCGTCGAGACCCACCAGGGTCAGGACCTCGGCGGCCCGGCGGTGCCGTTCGGCCTTGCCGACCCCCTGGATCTCCAACCCGTACGCGATGTTGTCGACCACCTGCCGGTGCGGGAGCAGCCCGAAGTGCTGGAACACCATCGCGACCCCGTGCCGGCGCAGCTCGCGGAGGCGTTTGGGGCTCATCGCCCGTACCGCCTCACCGTCGATGTGCACCTCGCCGGCGGTCGGCTCGATCAGCCGGGTCAGGCACCGCACCAGCGTGGACTTGCCGCTGCCGGACAGTCCCATCACGACGAAGACCTCGCCGGGCTCGACCGCGAAGCTCACGTCCCGGACGGCGGCCAGGCAGCCGGTCTTCGCCCGCAGCTCGGCCCGGGACAGGTCCGCCAGTGGCGTGCCGACGACCTTGTCGGCCTTGGGGCCGAAGACTTTCCACAAGTGGTCGACAGCAATCGTGGGCGGCATGGCGGGCCTCGCTGTTCAACTAGAGGATTCGGCGATGAGGTCGGCGGCGCGTTCGCCGATCATCAGCACGGTCACGACCGGATTGACCGAGGTCATGGCCGGGAAGACGGACGCGTCGGCGATCCGTACGTTAGCCAGGCCGCGCACCCGCAGCTGCGGGTCCACGACGGCGCCCGGATCGTCGGCGGCGCCCATCCGGCACGTGCCGGCCGGGTGGTAGACGGTGTGGTGCGCGGCCCGCCCGTACGCCGAGAGCTCCGCGTCGGTCTGCAGCTCCGGGCCCGGCGCGATCTCCCGGGCGATCCACGACTTGAACGGCTCGGTGGCCGCCACCTGCCGGGCGATCCGCAATCCCGCAATGATGGTCTGCTCGTCGTAGCCGTCCGGGTCGGTGAAGTAACCGAAGTCCAGCGCCGGCTTGACCTGCGGATCAGCGCTGGTCAGCCACAGCCGGCCGTGACCGCGCGGGCGCGGGATGTTCGGCGTCATCCCGAAGCCGTGCGCGGGCACGTCGTAGCCGAGCCGCTCGGTGTTGGTGGTGAACGGGATCTGGTAGAGGTGGAACATCAGGTCGGGCCGCGGATCACTCTCGTCGCGGCGGACGAAGAGACCGGCGTCGGAGTCCATGGCGGTCTCCGGCGGCACCGGCCGGGCGGCCTCCCAGAGGATCAGCGACTCGGGATGGTCCAGCAGGTGCTCACCCACGCCCGGCAGGTCCAGCGCGACGTTGATGCCGAGCGAGCTGAGCTGCTCGGCCGGCCCGATCCCGGAGAGCAGCAGCAGCCGCGGGGTGTCGATCGCGCCCGCCGACAGCACGTACTCGCAAGCGGCGGTCAGCGTGCTCTCGACACCGTCCTTGTCCCGGACCCGCACGCCGGTGACCCGGCCACCGTCGGTGTCGAGGTGATAGGCCCAGGTGTCGGTGCGGACAGTCAAATTCGGGCGATCCAGGTACGGGTGCAGGTAAGCCACCGAGGACGACGACCGCACACCCGTCTCGGGGTAATAGGCCACCGGGAAGAAACCGGTGCCGTCGGCGAACGGCTCAGCGTTGAAATCATCGCGGACCGGCACACCCAGCGCGGTGTGGCAGGAGGCGACAAAAGCCTCGGTCAACGCGTTCCGGTCCTTGGGGGCGACCGGCTGGATCTGGATGAGCAGCCGCTTCCACAGCGGCAGCATGTCCTCGTACGACCACCCCTGCGCCCCGGCGTCGACCCAGTCCCGGAAGTCCTCGGGCGGCGGCAGGAAACTGATCATCGTGTTGTGCGAGGAACATCCGCCGAGCACCTTGGCCCGCGAGTGCCGGATGAAGGAGTTGCCGCGGGGCTGCTCGACCGTCGGATAGTCGTAGTCGTACTCCGACTCCAGCAGGCTCAGCCAGTTCTTGAGCTGAAGGACCCGGTCGTCACCGACGTCGGACGGGCCACCCTCGATCAGGCACACCCGCATCCCCGGGTCGGCCGACAGCCGCGACGCGACGACCGCGCCGGCCGTACCGCCGCCGACAACGACCACGTCGAAATCCTGTGGTGCCGAGGTCTCCAGTGCCCTGCTCCTGCCGCTCACTCACAGTGGATCACGGATCCACCTGTATCGACGGCTGAGAAACGGCACAACCGCCGAACCGCCGCCATAGGATTGAGGGGTCGGCCCACAGTGGTCAATGCCGACGCGAGAGTTTTACCAGAGCGCAATGAGTGTTTCGGCCCTTAACATGACGGAATCAAGCCGGTAAACAGGCCCTGAGCTGGGCCTGCGTCAAGATCTGGGACCACCCGGCAGCCCCGGCCGTAGCGGCGCCGACATCTTTCACCATGCGCGCGGCCGGCGCCGGACGGTCGCTCCACGGGCCCGGCCGCTATCGTTGAGCCGGCCCTCCCCGCCGGCGTCCCGCCCCGGCCCGCGTCGCCAACAGAACCGTCCACGTGACACCTCTTTCAGGTGACGACCCGGTCAATCAGGCTAATCCGTTGGTGAAAAAGCGCGCGAGAATGCTGCGCCAAGTCGCCTGAGTAGTGCTGGAAAAATTACCGAGACGGTCCCTTGGCGGCGGCCTGGCCGGCCAGCCGAGTTGTGATCTACGGCAGCGCCTGATAGCCACAGCAGGTTCCCAGGTAAGCCGCGTAGCCGCAGGTGGCGGCGGGGATGGGACGGCTCGGTCTTTCACGTTGCGGTCAGCCGTTGGGATTAGCCCGGACGGCGCGAACCAGCGGTATCGCCGTCTCGGATAGGACAAACGGAAGCACTATCGCCGAGCTGCCCGGAATCGGCCATCTTTGTCGCAGCGCCGGAACGCCACTGGTTCGGCGCCACAGACAATCAACAAGTGCACCGGACGTCGACTTTCCGCGACGTTGCGGAAGTCGCACGACCAGCCGTTCCAGGAGGAACTCCCCATGCGCAAGATCACCAAGCGTTCCGCTGCCATCATCGGCGCCACCGTCGTGGCAATCGGCGGAGGTGCCGCCTGGGCCGCCACGAACGGCTGGGACATCAAGGGCACCGGAACCGCTCAGGGTGACGCCGCGAGCATCGTCGAGATGGAGGCGTCGGCGGACCTGGGCGCCAAGAAGGTCTACCCCGGCCTCGTCACCACGGTCAACACCGTGGTGAAGAACGCCAACGACTTCCCCGTCAATCTCGACACCACAGAATTCACGCCGACCGCCGTGGTCGTCACCGGCGGAGCGAACGCTGCCTCCTGCCAGTCAGCGCTGAGCGCCGCACCGAACACCCTCGTCGCATCCTTCCCCGCCGGTGCTCCGAAGATCGTGGCCAAGTCGCCCGGCCAGGGCGTGACCACGAACATCGCGATCGCCAAGACGCTGCCGCAGACGTGCGCCGGATCGCACATCAAGGTCACCTACACCTTCACGGGCGTCAGCACGGTCTGACCAACCTCGGTGGGCGGGGCTTCGCGCCCCGCCCACCCGCGGATACCCATCCAGTCGACAGGAGCGTCGTGGCCAGCTTGCGGACAGTCATCGGGGCAGCTATCACCGCCACCCTGGCCGCTTCTATCGCCGGTGGCCCGGCACAGCCTGCCGCCGACACGATCGAGCTGGTCTCTCGCGACCGCGCGCACGGCCGCCCGGCGGAACCTTTCGCCATCACGGTGAAGGGCCGCCCGATGAAGCACCTGTATCCCGGAATCACGCGGGAGCTGCAGCTGACGCTGCGGAATCCCTACGACTTCGCGCTGAGCGTCAAGTCGCTGCGGGCCGACGTCGTGTCCTCCTCCAAGCGCAGATGCAGGCCGGTGCCCGCCAATCTCCTGGCTCGGGCCTACACCGGGAAGCTCCCTCTCCTGATTCCGCCCCGCAGCAGGACCGACGCCAAGACCATTCCGCTCACCATGCCGTCGGGAGCCGCTCAGGCATGCTCGGGCGCGACCTTCACCATCCAGCTGCGCGGCACGGCAACGAAGGCCTATCGATGAAGCACCTCACCAAACTGTCACTGGTCGCGGCCACGGCCGCCGTCATCACCTTCGGTGGCAGCGTCTACGCCTTCGCAGGCTGGATGATCGACACTCCAGCCACCGAGCTGAAGATGACGGTGGCGAAGATGCCCGCGGGGAACGCCCCAAGCGTCGGGGCGAAGAACAAGGACGCGGAAATCGACTGGGTGGGCAACACCATCGTCGCCGGTGTGAAGGTGGAGAGTTACGTCGTGACCCGGTTCGGTGCCGGCGACCCGGTGGTGGTCTGTGATCACGTCACCACCACCGCGTGCAAGGACAAGGCGGTTCCCCAAGGCACCTGGACGTGGAAGGTGCAGCCCGTCTTCAAGAGCTGGATCGGTGACTACAGCCCGGACAGCGTCGCGCTCACCTTCGCCAAGCCGCCGCCGACCACCGCCGAGCTGGTCAGTGCCAACTCCCCGGCAGCGCCCGCCACATCAGAACCCCCTGCGACCGCACCGGCCCGCAGCCGGGCCGTGGCGACGTCGCCGGCGACCACTGCGCCGGCCACCAAACCTCCGGCAAGCCCGAAGCCCGAGGCGGAAGAGGAAGAACCTCCGCCCTCCACGCAGGAGAGTGCCTCCGCCGAGCCGTCCGCGTCACCATCCGGCCCGGCGGAAGACCAGAAGTAGTTCATGAGTTCCCGTGGCCCTCGGCGTCGTACATGGCGTCGGGGGCTACGTGCGTTTCGCGGGCCGGACACGGACGGGTTAAGCCCATTCCCCCGCGGCGGTGGACGGTTGTCCCATTCCGCGACGGCCTCGTTCTGCGGCATGGTGGACGGGCGGATATGAACAGCTTTCCGGCATCCGGCGGAGGCAGCGCTGGTCGGCGGTTTGCTGTGGCGCGCTTCCGGTGCTAGTGGCGCATAGTTCCTGACCTGCGCGTTTGCCGATCTTTGAGTGAATCGGGGCAGCGGGCGGTTTCGCGTTCCGGCGTACCCCCTGCGGGTTAAGCCGGACAGACTCTCCTGCCCGATTTATGCGCCGGGAACGGCGGACGGATCACCGATCACACGGCACCGGTATTTGCGGGAACGTGGTAACTGCAATTGAGGCTCTCGCACCATCGCAGGAGGATGCTCCGTATGCGCAAGCTCAGCAGACGGTTCGCCGCCGCTCCGGTCGCCGCTGTTCGCAGGTTCGGCGCCGGCGAGGTGGCGCCGTGATCCGTGATGAGCTGACCAGGCGCGAGGTTTTTCACCGGCGCGAGGATGACGTCCGGCCGCCGGACGTGGTGCCGGTGGAAAGCTCCGCCGTCGAGGAAATGCGGGCCGTCCAGGAGATGCGGGCCGTCGATGACGAGCCCACCGGTGACGTCACCGCCGCCCGGCCGCAAGGGTTCCTGAGCCGACTCGACGCGCGTACCCGGTCGATCCTGACCGCCGCCGCGGTCGCCGCCGTGCTGGTCAACGCCGGCGTGGTCTGGGCCTACTGGCAGCTCACCGGCTCGGAGACGGGCCGGGCGAATGCCGGTGCGGTCGTCGAGCTCAACCTGCGCGGCCGGTCCGATCTGAACAAGCCGCTCACTCCGGGCAGCACCGGCAACCTGACGGTGACGCTGACCAACGACAACGACTTCCCGATCCGGATCACCTCGGTCTCGCCCGCCCCGGGCACGATCATGGCCGATGATGAGCACCGCGAGAACGGCTGCGTGGACCACGGCGTCACGGTCGCGCACGATGCGGTCCCCGTACGCTGGGACGTCGAGCGCAACCATGTCGGCGCCTTCATCGTGCCCGACGGGCTGGCGATGGCCGCGACCTCCGACCCGGCCTGCGCGGGTGCCGTCTTCACGGTCCCGGTGCTGGTCAGTGGAATCGCCGGCGTCAGCTGAGCGCTGTGACCGTACGCATGGCACTGTCGTAGGTCCGGGCCTGCACCAAGCGTCCCCGGGCGACCGGCAGGTCCCGCAGCTCGGCCGCGTAGCGGGAATGGTCCTTGGCCCGCAGAGCCAGGCTGATGTGCGGCGTCCAGGCGTCCGGCGCATGTTGCGGATTACGCTCCGTGCCTGTCAGCGCTCGCCACACCTCGGCCTGGAGGTCACGCAGCGCGTCGGTTGCCGCCACCCGCCACACCACCGCGCGTTCGAAGAAGATCAGGCCGTCGAGCACCGCCTCGACCGGCAGCCCGGCGAGCGCGGTCGTGACCTCGGGCGTCAGCCGGTCGGCCGCGGCCAGCGTCAGGTGCGGGCGGTTGGTGGGGTGCCGGTGGGTGGCCAGGCTGGGCAGACCCGCTGCGTGCAGGCGCTGCCAGACCGAACGGACCTGGCCGTCGAGGGCGGGATCCAGGGTGAGCTCGACCGTGTGCATCACGCCACGGTGTCACGGCGGCGGCGGCGATCAACCCGCCGCCTCCGCCGCACCTGATGACACCCGGACCGAGGCCCGGTCGGCGCGCCGCCGGTAACAGAGCGTGGGCAGGCGGTACGCCGGAGTGAAATAGTAGCGCCGATCTGCAACTTGCACTACGCCCGGAGCCGGTCCACGTTGCGCTGCGTGCGCGGGGCCGCCGGGTGCCGCTCGATCAGCGGGACCGGGGGCAGGGGCGGCAGGGCGCTACCGGTGACCGAGTCGTAGAGGTGCGCGCGGGCGCGTTCGATCGCCACGTCGGTGAGCTGCTCGTCGCGGGAGGCCTTGCCGATGCCCTCGGCCATCACCCGTGAGGTGGCCTCGGCGTACCGGCGCATGTCCTTGAGGCCCTGCTCGTAGCCGATCGCCGCCTCGTGCTCGTGGCCGCGGGCCTGGCGGGCCTCCTCGCGCTCGTACGCGTTGCCGTGCGAGACGAATTTGAGCCCCACCGCCGCGCAGTCCAGGGCCACCAGCAGCAGCGCGATGCCCAGGTAGAACACGCCGATGCCCCAGAAGTCGCTGGTCACCAGGTACCACATCGCCTTGGTGCGGGCCCCGAAGCCGGCGTCGGCCCGGATCGCCTCCGCGTTGACCGTACGCTGCTCGGCGATCTTGGCCGTGAGATCGGCCTGTTCCGCGGCGCGCGCGGTCCGGGCGGCCTTCTGGGTGTCCTGCAGCCGCGCGGCCTGCGCGTCCAGCCGGGCGGCCTGGTCGTCCAGTCCCCGCGAACGCTTGACCAGCGTGTCGCAGTAGCCGCCCACCGGGCAGCCCGCCTTGCGGGAGACGCCGTCACCCTCGGAGTCGGCGATGGCCTGCTGGTAGAGCTTGCGGGCGTCGCGGCGCTTCTCCGCGGCCCGGGTGTTCAGCGCCTGCACCGCCTGGTCCTCGGCGACCGTCTGCTTCTTCAGCTCCTGCAACCGGGTGTCGTACGCGGCGATCGCCCCGCCGACCTCGATCACGCTGATCTGCTGGTTGTGCACGTCGTTGAGCCGGTTGTCGATCTCGCCCTGGTAGCGCGCCAGCATCAGCGGCTCGGTGATGATCACGGCGAACAGCAGGGCCAGCGTGATCCGGCCGGCGTACAGGCCGAAGGTCGGCCGGCGCAGCAGGTCCTTGGGGTCGGGTGAGTCCAGCCGCTCGTAGTTGATCGACACCCGGCCGACCACCGCCCGGTCGTACGCCACCACCCCGGTCGCCACCAGCGGCCCGACCAGCCACTGCCACCAGGGATGGGTGTAGTTCGCGCTGGCGTCGACGAAGGCGGCACCGCCCACGGTCGCGTACACGAAGTACAGCACGATGAACACGCCGATCGAGCTGTACAGCACCCGGTCGGAATGGGTCGTCACGCTGTCCGGGTTCACGTTGGCGATCCGGAGCAGCAAGCGACGACGCATAGAGCCGAGTTTCGCCGATCACAGTGGCGCGCGGGCCGAAACGGGTGGATCGCGGCGGGCCGGGGGTAAACCTGGTAGTACGCAACGGCCGACCCTTCCGAGGAGCAGCATGGCTTCCGCAGTACCAGACATCACTCTCAACGACGGCCGTACCATCCCCCAGCTGGGCTTCGGCGTCTTCCAGGTGCCGCCGCCGGAGACCCAGGCGGCCGTCGAGACGGCCATCGAGATCGGCTACCGGCACATCGACACCGCCCAGATGTACGGCAACGAGCACGGCGTCGGCGCGGCCCTCGCCGCGTCCGGGCTGAGCCGCGACGAGTTCTTCGTGACCAGCAAGCTCAACAACGGCGCGCACCTGCCGGACGACGCCCGGCGCGAGTTCGACGCCACGCTCAAGGCGCTGGGCAGCGACTATGTCGACCTCTTCCTGATCCACTGGCCGCTGCCGGGCCGCTACGACGGCGACTTCAGCCAGACCTGGCGCACGCTGGAGGAGTTCTACCGCGACGGGCGGGCCCGCTCGATCGGCGTCTCCAACTTCACCCAGCACCACCTGGGCCGGCTGTTCGCCGAGACCACGGTGCGGCCGGCGGTGAACCAGATCGAGATCCACCCGTACCTGAACAACGACGAGCTGCGCGCCTTCAACACCGACCACGAGATCGCCAACGAGGCGTACTCGCCGATCGCCCAGGGTGCGGTGCTCGACGACCCGGCGATCGTGGCCATCGCCAACGAGGCCGGCAAGACCCCGGCCCAGGTGGTGCTGCGCTGGCACATCCAGCGCGGGGACATCATCTTCCCGAAGTCGAACACCGCCGAGCGGGTCCGGGAGAACTTCGAGATCTTCGACTTCGAGCTCGACGGCGGCGCGATGGGCACCATCACGGCGCTCGATCGCGGCGAGCGCGGCCGCACCGGCGCCAACCCCGACACCATGAACTGGGTGCCGGAAAGCTAGACACCCCTCTGGGCCCGGACCTCGGCCGGGCGGGTCCGGCCCAGGCCGTGGGCCCAGATGCCCAGACCCACAAGCGGCAGGAGTACGCCGAGAGCGCAGACGCCGGTCCACCCGTACGCGCCGTAGAGCACACCGGTGACCGCCGACGAGATCGCGCCCCCGACGAAGATCGTGCTGACGAAGACGGTGTTGAGCCGGGCACGGGCGTCTGCGCGCAACGCGTAGACCTCGTGCTGGCTCAGCACCTGATGGCACTGCACGGCGAAGTCCAGCAGCACGGCGGCGACTGCGAGCAGCACGACACTGCGCTGCCCAGCCAGGGCGAGCGCGAAAGACAGGGCGGCGAGCAGCAGGGCGACGCCGCTCGCGCTGCGGCCGTACCCCCGGTCGGCGAGCCGGCCCGCGATCGGGGCCGCCGCCGCACCGCCCGCGCCGACCAGCGCGAAGACCGCGATCTGCCCCTGACTGAAGCCGTGTTCGGCGATGAGCTGATAGGCGATCGCGGTCCAGAAGGCGCTGAACGCCCCGAACATCGTCGCCTGGCAGAGCGCCCGCCGCCGCAGCACCGGTTCGTGCCGGACCAGCTCACCGAGGCTGGCCAGCAGCGACCGGTAGCCGGCCGGATGATCGGGGCGGCGCAACGGCAGCACCTGGCGCAGCACGACGGCGAGCCCGAGCATCAGGACCGCCGAGATGACGTAGATGGCGCGCCAGCCCCACAGCTCCGCGACCAGGCTGGCCACCGTGCGGGCGAGCAGGATGCCGAGCAGCAGGCCGCTCATCACCTGGCCGACCACCTTGCCGCGGTCCTCGGGCGGAGCGAGGTGGGTGGCCAGCGGCACCAGCACCTGGGCGACCACCGAGGTGATGCCGACCAGCACCGACACGACCAGGAACACGGCGAAGACCGGTGAGAACGCGGCGAGCAGCAGGGCCGCCGCGGTGCCGAGCAGGGTGCGGCCGGCCAGCGTCCGGTTTTCCAGGAGGTCGCCCAGCGGGAGCACGAACAGCAGGCCGAGCGCGTAACCCGCCTGGGTCAGCGTGACGACGACCGCCGCCGCGCTGCGACTGACCCCGAACGACGTCGCGATCAGGTCGAGCAGCGGCTGCGAGTAGTACAGGTTGGCGACGGTCAGCCCGCAGGCGGCCGCCAGCACCACCGTGACGGCCCGGCTGAGCCGCGGCGACGCCGCGGTGTGCATCGTCATGCTCCGGCGGCTACTTCAGGGCGGTGGGCTCGGTGATCGTCACGCGGACCAGCACCGACGCGTGCACGGTCTGCACCTGCGGGTCGACCTCGAGGGCCAGGTCGGCCTCCGGGGCCCCACCGAACGCGGCCATCCGCATCATCGGCTGCCCGCCCCCGCCGGCGTTCTCATCGGCGATCTCGACCAGCCGATCCACCTGCGCGCCGACGGCCTCGGCATACTCCCGGGCGCGACCGAGCGCGTCGGCGATGGCCGCCCGGCGCACCTCCGCCCCGGCCCGGCTGCCCGGCCGCAGCTGCCACCAGGGCCCGGACAACGAGGTCTGGTCCCGGTCGGCCAGGCGCAGCAGCAGCTCCCCCAGCACAGCGAAGTCGGTCACGGTCACGGTCGTGGTGACACTGCCCGTGTATGCCGAGATGCGTTCGCCGCCGCGTTTGAGCTCGGGATGGACCTGCACGCCGGAGGTCTCGCGCCGCTCGATCGCGTCGGGGAAATCGTCGAGGTGGCTGCGCAGCTCGGCGGCCCGCTCGGTGAGCCGGGTCAGCGCGGTCTGCCGGTCCTTGTCCCGCGCGGAGACGGTCACGGAGAAGATCGCCAGCTCGGGCGGAACCTCCCGGGTCGCTTCACCACGGACGACGATCATCGGTTGCTCGGCCATGCCCCGACGCTACCCGCCGGGTCCGACATCCCGGCCGGTCGGCGCTACCCCGCAGTCCGGCGGGATCGGGCGAACACAGCAATCCCCACCCCGACCGCGCCCAGAAGCAGCACCACCCCCGCGGCCACGAACACAAGCGGCGGAATGCCACTGTCCTCATCGGCCGGTGCGGCCTCCGGGACCGCCACGGGAGCCTCGACCGCCGGCGGCGTGCTGGCCGCAGCGCCCGGCTGCGGGGCCGTCAACGCAGCCAGCAGATCGAGCTGACCAGCGCCGTAGTAGTCGTCCCGGCCCTTGTCCCCCCGGTCGATCGCCGTCGCGGTGAGCCGCTGCACGACGTCCGCGGCCGAAAGGTCGGGATACTTCGCCCGGATCAGCGCCGCCGCCCCGGCAACGATCGCGGCCGCGCCGCTCGTACCCGTGCCGGTCACGTACTTGTCGTCGGGGGCGGGCGCCGGGATGTCGACCCCCGGGGCCACCAGATCGACCTGGGGCCCATGGTTGGAGAACTTCGCCACCTTGTTCGCCCGGTCCACCGCGCCGACCGTGAGCACCTGCGGGTACGCGCCCGGGAACTCCACCTCGTTGCCCTTGTCGCCGCTGTTGCCGGACGTGCCGACCAGCACCACGTCAGCCGCCGCGGCCTCGCTCACTGCGGCCCGCAGGCTCTCGCCGTCCGGGATCCCGAAGGCCAGGACGATGACCTTGGCGCCGTGGTCGGCGGCCCAGCGGATGCCCTGCCCGACGAAGAACGTGTCGTTGGCCGGGGCGATCGGCATGATCTTCGCCCGTGGCGCGATGCCCAGTACGCCGTCGTCGCCGCCGTGCCCGCGTCCGGCGATGATGCCGGCCATCCCGGTGCCGTGCCCGTTGGTGTCCAGGTCGCCGACCGGCTTGTTCTGCACGACCTGCCGGCCGGGCAGCACGGCACCGCCGAGGTCCTGGTGGGTGCCGTCCACCCCGCTGTCGAGCACCGCGACGACAACGCCGTCGCCTTTGCTGATCTTCTGGGCCTGCTCGACCTTCAGCGGCGCGAAGAACCACTGCCTGTCCCGGGCCGGGTCGGCCGAGGCCGGGACCGCCGAGCCGGACACGACCGCGAGAGCGGCAAGACCAGCCAGAAGGCCCTGCGCGGTACGGCCACCTGCCAGGGTCACCCGTGCCGTCCGATGACGTTCGGGCCCGGGTCGTGCCGCGCGGTGTCCGAGCCGGGTGCGATCACCGGGAGGACCCGTACGCGCGTGGCGGGACGAGACGGAGCTCCCGCTGGGCTCGGCACGCCGTGCCGC
>NZ_JBEZGQ010000058.1:0-17770 GCF_040650095.1 Actinoplanes sp. NPDC048791
CCGGTCATCGCCGGCCGCAGGCGCTGCGCGACGGCCCGGTCGGCCGCGGTGACGCCACCGGATGCGCACGGCGCCGACGGGATGGCGGCCTTGGCGGCGGCGGGAGCCGCGGTGGCGGCGACGGGCAGGGACAGCGACGCGGTGACCAGGGCTGCTGCGCACAGCACGCCCGAAAGAGCTGAAAGCCTCACGACACCTTCCCCCGAAGTGCGGATGGGTCGCGGCCACCCATCGAAGTGACCTTAACGAATGAGCCGCCGGATTGCCATCGTCCGAGTGGGACGCGCTGTCGTCGCCGGGCGGCGGCCGGGAACGTGCCGCAAACGATTTCAGCCGCGTCGGGAAACGTCGACGATCATCTATTGACAACGCTCCGCAAAGGATTTCACACTCTCCGCAGCACTCCAGTCCCCGGACGATGCGGAGGCAACCGATGGCGGTGACGATCAAGGACGTGGCCCGGGCGGCCGGGGTGTCGCCGTCCACCGTCTGCCGTGCCCTCTCGACACCGGAGCTGGTGCGCGCCGAGACCCGGGAACGCGTCCAGCGGTCGGCCGCCGAGCTCGACTACTCCCCCAACCGCGCCGCCCGCGGCCTCATCACCGGCCGCACCGGCAATCTCGGGCTCATCGTGCCGGACCTCGGCAACCCGTTCTTCCCGGGCGTCGTCAAGGGCATCCAGGCCCGGGCCCGCGAGGCCGACTACGCCGTCTTCCTGGCCGACACCGACGAGGACCCGGCCGCGGAGGCCCAGCTGGTCCGTACGCTCGCCAAACAGGTGGACGGGATCGTGCTGTGCTCGCCGCGGATGAGCGAGCAGGAGCTCCGGGGCGTGGCCGCGCTGACCCCGGTGGTCCTGCTCAACCGCCGCGTCGGCCGCCTCCCGGCGATCACCTTCGACAACGTCGACGGCATGCGGCAGGCCGTCACCCATCTCACCGCCCTGGGGCACCGGCGGATCGCGTACGTCGCCGGGCCGCGCGCGTCCTGGTCCAACCGGGAACGGGTGCGCGGCCTGCGCTCGGCCATCGCCGCGGCCGGGGCCGAGCTGGTCGAGGTCGGTCCCGTCCAACCGCAGTTCGACGGCGGGGTCGCCGCCGCCGACCAGGTGCTCGCCGCCGGGGTCACGGCCGTCATCGCCTACAACGACGTCATCGCGCTGGGCCTGCTCAGCCGCCTGAACGCGCGCGGGATCGCGGTGCCCGCCGCGATCAGCGTGCTCGGCTTCGACGACATCGCCCTGTCCGCGATGGTGCACCCCTCGCTGACCACCGTCGGCCTGCCCATGAAGAGCTGCGGCCGGGCCGGCGTCGATCTGTTGCTGGGCCTGTTGCAGAACCCGGACAAGTTCGGCACCACCCGCCGCGAGCTCGGCACCCAACTGATGGTCCGGGGCTCCACCGGTCCCGCACCGAGCGCCTGAGACTCATCTCCTCGAGGAAGGCTTCCGATGCCACCACTCGCCCGTAGACGCGCTGTCACCGCCGCGACCGCGGCCCTGCTGCTGCTGACCGCGTGCAGCGCCCCCGACTCCGGCGGCTCCGCCCAGGACACCGACGGGGAGGTGCCCGCCAAGCCCGGCAAGGCGGTGACCCTCAACATCCTGGACGTGGCCGGCAACCTTCAGCTCACCCAAGGCATGATCGACGACTTCGTCAGCAAGAACTCCGGCGTGGTCAGCAAGGTGACGTACTCCAAGTCGCCGGCGCCCGAGCTGGTCGGCAAGGTCAAGGCCCAGCAGAACGCCAACCGGGTCGACATCGACCTGGTGCTGACCGGCGTGGACGGGCTGTCCGCGGGCATCGAGCAGGGCCTGTGGAACCCGTTGCTGACCAAGTACCGGGACCGGCTGCCCGGCGTACAGCAGTATCTGCCCGGAGCCGCGGCCATGCAGCAGCTGGCCGGCGATTCCGGGGTGACCGTCACCTACTACCCGTCCGGTCCGCTCATCGAGTACCTGCCGGCGAAGGTGCCGAACCCGCCGAAGTCGGCGCCGGAGCTGCTGGCCTACGCCAAGGCCAACCCGGGCGCGGTGCAGTACGCCCGGCCGTCGAACTCCGGCCCCGGCCGTACCTTCCTGATGGGCCTGCCCTACCTGCTCGGCGATTCCGATCCCAAGGACCCGACCGGCGGCTGGGACAAGACCTGGGCCTACCTGGCCGAGCTGAACAAGTACGTGACGCTCTACCCGTCGAGCACCGGCGAGACGATGAAGAACCTGGCCAACGGCTCGGCCAAGATCATCGCGTCGACCACCGGGTGGGACATCAACCCGCGGGTGCTGGGCACCGTGCCCAAGGAAGCGGCGATCGGCACCCTGCAGGGCTTCCACTGGGTCACCGACGCGCACTACGCCGTCGTCCCCAAGGGCGTGTCGACCGACAAGCAGTCGGCCATCCTGCTGCTGCTCGCCCACATGCTCACCAAGGAGCAGCAGGCCAAGGCGTACGACAAGGGCTACTTCTACCCGGGTCCGGCGGTCAAGGACGTCGACCTGGCGATGGCGCCGGCGGACAGCCGGGCCGCGATCGAGGAGTTCGGCCGCCCGGAGTACGCGAGCCTGATCGAGGGCAACCCGCTCGAGGTGCCGCTGGGTTCCAAGCAACTGGTCGCCGCCTTCGATCGGTGGGACCGCGAGATCGGCGGCGCGAAGGTGGCCAAGTGAGCGGGCAGGCGTCATGACGGCCGCGGCGCCGAGCCGGACGGGCACCCCGGGAACACGTCCGGGCCACTTCGAGACGCTGCGCCTGGACGGGGTCAGCCGCAGCTTCGGCGGGCAGGCGGCGCTGGCCGATCTCGACCTGACCATCCGGCGGGGTGAGTTCATCGCGCTGCTCGGCCCGTCCGGCTGCGGCAAGTCGACGGCCCTGAACTGCCTCGCCGGGCTGTTGCCGCTGACCCGCGGCAGCATCTGGCAGGACGAGACCCGCCTGGACGTGCTGCCCCCCGAACGGCGCGGATTCGGCATGGTGTTCCAGAACTACGCGCTCTTCCCGCACCTGCCGGTCCGCAAGAACATCGCGTTCGGCCTGCAGATGCGCCGGGTGCCGCGGGCCGAGATCCGCCGCCGGGTCGACGAGGCGCTGCGGCTGGTGCACCTGGAGGAGCACGCCGGCAAGCTGCCCGGGCAGCTCTCCGGCGGTCAGCAGCAGCGGGTGGCGATCGCCCGCGCGGTGGTGCTGGAGCCGTCCCTGGTGCTGATGGACGAACCGCTGTCCAATCTGGACGCCAAGCTGCGGCTGGAGATGCGGACCGAGATCCGCCGGCTGCACCAGTCGCTCGGGCTGACCACCGTCTACGTCACCCACGACCAGGAGGAGGCGCTGTCGCTGGCCGACCGGCTGGTGGTGCTGCGCGCGGGCCGGGTGCAGCAGATCGGCACGCCGGAGGAGCTGCACACCGAGCCGGCCAACTGGCACGTCGCCGACTTCATGGGATACCGCAATCTGCTGCCGGTCCGGGCCGGCGCGCGGCAGGGCACGGGCATCACCGTGGAGATCGAGGGGCAGCAGCTGACCGGCACGCCGGTCGGTGAGCCGGCGCCGGGCAGCGAGGTGATCGCCGGGATCCGGCCGGAGGATCTGCGGATCGGCCCGGCGGGCGGCACGGGGGTGCCGGCCGTCGTCGAGGTCGTGGAGTATCAGGGCCGCGAGGTGGCGGTCGAGGCACGGACCGCCGGCGGCATCCCGCTGAACCTGCGGGCCGTCGACCGGCCCGCGGTCGGCGACCGGATCACCGTCACCGTCGAGCCGCGGCGGCTGCTGGTCTTCCCGGCGGACCCGCGATGACCGCGATCAACGCCGCCTCGGGCGGGGCCCGGCCGGCGCTGCGGCACCGCCTCGCCGAGCGCGGCATCGACCGGCAGTTGCTGCTGCTGATCCCGGCGGCGCTGTTCGTGCTCGTTCTCTTCATCTACCCCTTCCTGTACGGCGTGGGCCTGTCCTTCCAGCCGACGGAAGGCGGGGCGCTGGGGGCGTACCGGGAGTTCTTCACGGACGCGTACCTGCGGGACACGATTTTCACCACGTTGCAGCTGTCGTTGCCGGCGGCGCTGCTGAACGTGCTGGCGTCGGTGCCCATCGCGTACCGGATGCGGGGCCGGTTTCGCGGCAAGCGGTTGCTGACCACCCTGCTGGTCGTGCCGATCACCCTCGGCACGGTGCTCACCGCCCAGGGCCTGCTCAACTTCCTCGGCCCGACCGGCTGGTTCAACCGGACCCTGCTGAGCTCCGGCCTGGTGGACGCGCCGGTGCGGCTCACCAACAACTACTGGGGTGTCTTCTTCTCGCTGGTGATCACCGGTTTCCCGTTCGCCTTCCTGCTGGTGCTGTCGTACCTGTCGGGCATCGACCCCACCCTGGAACGGGCTGCGGCCACCCTCGGCGCCGGCCGCTGGCAGCGCTTCCGGCGGATCACGCTGCCGCTGCTCGCGCCCGGGCTGGCCACCACGTTCTGCCTGACGTTCGTGCTGGCGTTCAGCGTCTTCCCGTCGGCGGTGCTGGTCGGTGACCCGTCCGGCACGACCCGGGTGATGTCGATCGCCGCCTACGACGCCGCGTACGTGCGCTACGACTATCCGCTCGCGTCCGCGGTCGCCGTGCTCATGGGTGTGGTCGAGCTGCTGGTCATCGCCGCGGTCCTGGGCTGGCGGGCGTTGCTCTACACCGGATCGACGGCCGGGGGTAAGGGCTGATGGCCGCCCGGCGAAAGATCGTGGCCACCCCGATGGCGTGGCTCGTCTGGGGTGTGGTGCTGGCGTTCTTCGTCTTCCTGGCCGGGGTCATCGGCTCGGTGGTGGTGAGCTCGTTCGGCACCCAGTGGTTCGACACCTGGCTGCCGGTGGGCTGGACCCCGAAGTGGTACGCCCAGTCCTGGGACGAATTCACCCTGCTGCCGGTGCTGATCGTGACCCTGGAGGTGTCGGCGCTGGTGGTCGGCATCTCGGTGCTGATCGGCGTGCCGGCCGCGTACGTGCTGGCCCGCCGCAGCTTCCCCGGGCGCCGGCTGCTCTATCTGCTGTTCCTGCTGCCGATCCTGATGCCGCCGATCACCTACGGCATCCCGCTGGCCACCGTGCTCTACAAGTACGGCTTCGCCGGCAACCTCTCCGGCGTGGTGCTGGCCAACCTGGTGCCGTCGGTGCCGTTCGTGATCCTGACCATGACGCCGTTCATCGAGCAGATCGACCCGGCCGTGGAACGGGCGGCGCGGATGTGCGGCGCCGGCACCCGGCAGGTCTTCACCCGCATCCTGGCGCCGCTGCTGGTGCCCGGCATCCTGGCCGCCTCGATCCTGGTGCTGGTCCGCACGGTGGGCATGTTCGAGCTGACCTTCCTGACCGCCGGGCCGGACTCGCAGACGCTGGTCGTCGCCCTGTACTACTCGATGTCGGCGGCCGGGATCCGGGCCCAGCAGTCCATCGACGCGATGGCGGTGATCTACACGTCGATGATGCTGGTGCTGCTGGTGCTGGCGTTGCGCTTCGTCAACCCGACCCAGCTAGTCGCCCGGGTCCGCGACGAGGGGGACTGAGATGCGCATCGCCGAGGCCCGGGTGATCGTGACGTCGCCCGGCCGCAACTTCGTGACCCTGAAGCTGGTGACGGACGCCGGCGTGACCGGGGTCGGCGACGCCACGCTGAACGGGCGCGAGCAGGCCATGGCCGCCTATCTCGCCGAGCACGTGGTGCCGCTGCTGCTCGGGCGGGACCCGGCGCGGATCGAGGACACCTGGCAGCTGCTGTACAAGGGGGCGTACTGGCGGCGGGGGCCGGTGACGATGAGCGCGATCGCCGCCGTGGACACCGCGCTGTGGGACATCAAGGGCAAGGTCGCCGGCCTGCCGGTGTACCAGTTGCTCGGCGGCCGCAGCCGCGACGGCGTCACCGTGTACGGCCACGCCGCGGCCGAGACCGTCGACGACGTGCTCACCGACGTGGGCCGGCTCGTCGGCGCGGGCTACCGGGCGGTCCGGGTGCAGACCGGGGTGCCCGGCCTCACCGGCACGTACGGCGTCACCGCCGACCCGCGCAACTACGAGCCGGCCGGGTCCGCCCTGCCCACGGAGGCGGTGTGGTCGACCCGGCGTTACCTGGCCCACGTCCCGGGCGTCTTCGAGCGGGTCCGCGCCGAGTTCGGCCCCGACCTGCGCCTGCTGCACGACGCCCACCACCGCCTGACGCCGATCGAGGCCGCCGGGCTGGGCCGGGCGCTGGAGCCGTACGGGCTGACCTGGCTGGAGGACCCGGTGCCGGCCGAGCTCCAGGAGGGCTACCGGTTGATCCGGCAGCACACCACCACCCCGCTGGCCGTCGGTGAGGTCTTCAACAGCATCTGGGACTGCCGGCAGCTGATCACCGAGCAGCTCATCGACTACATCCGGACCAGCGTCGTGCACGCCGGCGGGATCACCCACCTGCGCCGCATCTTCGACCTGGCCGACCTGTACCACGTGCGCAGCGGCTCGCACGGCGCCACCGACCTGTCGCCGGTCTGCCTGGCCGCCGCGCTGCACCTCGACCTCAGCATCCCCAACTTCGGGCTGCAGGAGTACATGCCGCACAGCGCCGAGACCGACGCGGTGTTCCCGCACACCTACCGCTTCGCCGACGGTTACCTGCACCCGTCCGAGGAGCCGGGGCTGGGCGTGGACATCGACGAAGAGCTCGCCGCGCGGTACCCGTACCGGGCGGCCTCCCTGCCGGTGAACCGCCTGGAGGACGGCACTCTGCACAGCTGGTGAGCGCCCGGATCGCAACCGGACCACTCCCCGGCCTGCCTGGTCCAGCGCTTTGCCCGCGTGGCTCACGGCCGATCAGAATTCTGTGAAGCGTCTGCCCGCCGGTGCCGTACCCGTGCTCGCTGTGCTCTTCGGGCTGCCCACGGTGCTGCTGCCGGGGTCGGTGACGGCGCAGGTCACGTACCCGATCGGCTTCGGCCTGCTGGTGGTCCTGGCCTGGCTCGGGGTGCGCGGCCGGACCGGCCGCGCCCGGACCGCCCACGCCCTGATGGCCGGCGCGCTGACCGTCTGGCTCGGCGGTGACCTGCTGTACGCGCTGCTGGTCTGGCACTTCGGTGAGCTCGGCGACGTGTCGGCGGCGGACGTGCTGTGGGTGCTCGGCTATCCGCTGCTGGCGGCCGGCATGGTGATGCTGGTCCGGCTCCGCGCTCCCGGCCGCCTGCGGGAGGCCGCCCTCGACGTGCTCGCCATGGCCACCGTGGTGGCCGCGCTGTTCTGGCAGTTCATGGTCGCGCCCGAGGTCACCGGCAACACGATGTCGGTCGCCGTGCTCTTCACCACCTTCTACCCGTTCGGCGACGTGCTGCTGTTCGCGGCGGGCGCGCTGGTGGTGCTCTCCCCCGGCGAGCGCACCGGCTCCATCCGGTACCTGGTCGCCGCCCTGGCCCTCACCTTCGCCGGCGACGTGACGATCTCGGTGGCCACGCTGGTGTTCCCCGACTTCGACACCTCGCAGCTGGACAGTCTGCTGCTGCTCGGGAACGGCCTGATCGCCGCGGCCCTCTGGCATCGCGACGCGGACGACCACGCCGGTGCGCCCAAGGCCGACACCCAGCGCCTGCATCCGGCCCGGGTGGTGTTCCTGGGCGTCTCGCTGCTGGCCCTCCCGGCGATCAACGACGTGCGGATCAGCGACCAGGTGATCCAGCGGCTCACCATGCTCAGCGCCATGGTCATGCTCACCGTCATCGTGCTCATCCGGTTCACCCTGGTGGTCCGCGAGCAGGAGCAGGTGCGCGCGGCGCTGGCCCACCGGGCCACCCACGACCAGCTCACCGGGCTGGTCAACCGGCAGGAGCTGCACGTCCGGCTGACCGCCGCGCTGCGGCAGCGGGCCGGCGACGGCCCGGTGGTGCACTTCCTCGACCTCAACGGCTTCAAACCCGTCAACGACCGGTACGGGCACGCGGCCGGCGACTTCGTGCTCGTCGAGGTGGCCCGGCGGCTGCGCGCGACGGTACGGGACACCGACACCGTGGCCCGGCTGGGCGGCGACGAGTTCGTGGTGGTCTCCGCCGCGGTCGACGACGTCGCCGCCGTCACCGAACGTCTCCGCAACGCCGTCGCGGCCCCGTTGCACCACGACGGCCACGACCTGCGGATCGGGGTCAGCGTCGGGCACGCCTCGGCGGCGGAGCTCGAGCACCCCACGTCGGACACCCTGCTGGCCGCGGCCGACGCGACCATGTACCGGGAGAAGGGCGCCACGTATGCGCCTGATGCGACTATCGGCATGTCTCGTACATATTGATGGTTCTTTTTGACCTACGACGCGAGAAGCATGGGAGGTCCGGCCCACAGGCGAGGGCGAGCAGGAACGGAGCACAACATGACGGGCAACAGAGCGGTTGTCTATCAGGGTCCCGGGCAGGTCGAGGTCCGGGAGAGCGACTACCCGACGTACGAGATGAAGGACGGTCCGGGGGTCAACAAGGCCAACGTCGGCCGCCGGACACCGCACGGCGCGATCCTCAAGACCGTCGCCACCAACATCTGCGGCAGCGACCAGCACATGGTCCGGGGACGCACCACCGCACCGGAAGGGCTGGTGCTCGGGCACGAGATCACCGGCGAGGTGGTCGACACCGGTTCGGACGTGGAGTTCATCAAGGTGGGCGACATCTGCTCGGTGCCGTTCAACATCTCCTGCGGCCGGTGCCGCAACTGCAAGGAACGCAAGACCGGCGTCTGCCTCAACGTCAACCCGGACCGGCCCGGCTCGGCGTACGGCTACGTCGACATGGGCGGCTGGGTCGGCGGGCAGGCCGAGTACGTGATGGTGCCGTACGCCGACTGGAACCTGCTGAAGTTCCCCGACCGGGACCAGGCGATGGAGAAGATCCTCGACCTGGCCATGCTGAGCGACATCTTCCCCACCGGCTACCACGGGTGCGTCAGCGCCGGCGTGACCACCGGGTCGACCGTGTACATCGCCGGCGCGGGCCCGGTCGGGCTGGCCGCCGCCACCTCGGCGTTCCTGCTGGGCGCGGCGGTCGTCATCGTCGGCGACCTCAACACCGAGCGCCTGGCCCAGGCCCGCAGCTTCGGCTGCGAGACGGTCGACGTGTCCCAGGGCGACCCGGTGGAACAGGTGCAGCAGATCCTCGGCCGCGACGCGCCGGCGATCGGCCAGCCACTGGTCGACTCGGCCGTGGACGCGGTGGGCTTCGAGGCGCGGGGACACGGCGAGAACGCGCAGACCGAGATGCCGGCCACCGTGCTGAACTCGCTGATGGACCTCACCCGGGCGGGCGGGGCGATCGGCGTCCCGGGCCTCTACGTCACCGGCGACCCGGGCGGCGTCGACGACGCGGCGAAGCACGGCTCGCTGTCGATCCGGCTCGGGCTGGGCTGGGCCAAGTCGCACTCGTTCGTCACCGGCCAATGCCCGGTGATGAAGTACAACCACGAACTGATGATGGCGATCCTGCACGACCGGGTGCAGATCGCGAAGAACGTGAACGCCACCGCGATCCCCCTGGACCAGGCCCCGCGCGGCTACCAGGAATTCGACCAGGGCGCGGCCCGCAAGTACGTCCTCGACCCGCACGGCACGATCAGCAGCCGGGCCAACTGACCGCGGGGCACCGGGAGCGAGCGGGCCAGGAGGCCCGCCCGCTCCCGACTTGTGGCCGGCAGTCGTAGCCGGAAGTCGGCAGCCGGGATCCCGCCGGCGATGGTCCGCTGGTAGGTGTGAACGCCCGCAAACCCGCTCTCGCGCTGCTGCTGACGGCTCCGTTTCTCGGCGAGACACTGTCGACGGCGACGCCGCCGCTCGACCTGATCCAGCCGTGGCGACTACCGGTGATGATCGCGCTGTACGGCTGCGGCGCGCTCATCTGCCGCGAGCTCACCTACCGCTACCGGCTGGGCCTGCCCGGTCTGGGCCTGCTGGCCGCCGCGTACGCCGTCTACGAGGAGGCGCTGGTCGACCGCTTCTGGTTCGATCCGCGGTACTGGGACAGCGTGGGTGTCGGCTCCTACAGCGAGGTCTGGCACACCAACCTGCTGATCGCCGCGCATCTGACCGCCTTCCACATCGCGGTCAGCATCTGCTCGTCGGTCCTGCTCGTCGAACAGGTCTTCCCCGCTTCCCGGCAACGCCCGTGGGCCGGTCGCCCCGGCCTGGCCGTCGCCGGGCTGGCCCTGCTGGCCGTTCCGGTGCTGACCTACGCCGACTTCGCCCGGGTGCCGGCCGGTCAGCTGCTCGCCGCCGGCGGCCTGTGCGTCCTTCTCATCGGGTGCGCGTTCCTGACACCACGCCTTCCCCGGCGGCCGGCTCCGGTCTCCCGTACGCCCCGACCCCGTCTCCTCGGCCTCATCGCGTTCACCGCGACGGCGACCCACTTCGTGCTCGTCTACACCGTCCCGTCGACCGGCGTCAGCTGGCCGCTCGGCACGGCTGCCGCCCTGCTCCCGATAGCGCTGGCCGTCCTGCTGATCCGCCGCCTGACGACGGGTGACGGACTGTGGGTCGTCACCGGGATCCTCGCGTTCTTCCTCATGCTGGACACCGTGGTCGGGCTCGGCGGTCGCTATGACCTGACCATCGGCGCCCTCGCCGCCACGCTGGCCCTGTGGTGGATCCACAAGCGGAGCGCCCGGGCTCAGGTGCGGTGATGCTTCTTCACGAAGGTGTAGCCGGGAGCGAGCGGGCTGGCCGGCACCTGCTCGCTCTCGACCGCCTTCTCGTGCAACGTCACCTGCTTCTCCGAGGGCTGCGCGCCCGGCGGGAGTTTGCGGACGAAGCCGTTGACCCAGTGGTCGCGGCGGTCGGCTCCCTCGCCCTCGTCGAAGTCCGGGTCACCCGGGTACGGCGCCGGCTCGACCAGCGGCGCGTAGAACAGCATCTCGGCCGGCTTCTGGCCCTCGACGGCGGGATAGGACGGATAGCCCGCCTTGTCGACGCTACCCGGCACCCGGGTCAGGTAGCCCTCGCGGATCAGCTGATCGACGGCGTTTCGCAGCAGGAACGTGCCCTTGGCGCCCCGGCCCAGCCCGCAGTGCGCGGCCAGTCCCGACTCGGCGAGAACCGCGCTGCCGTCGGTGAAGACGCGGCCGAGTTTGCGTACGGCGTGCAGCACCTGGCCCCGGTTGGATCTGCCGGCGTCGAACTCGCGGGTGACGACCCGGGGGTCGTACTCGTGGTAGTAGTTCACGCCGTCGACCCGCATCGGCTCTTCCAGCGGAGCCGTCCGCACCACGATCTCGTCCTTGGCGGACTGCCACGACACGGTGACGAGCACGCCGGGGCGCAGGTCGGCCGGCCAGACGATGTCGCCGAACTGCCATTCGACGTCCTGGCGCAGGGCGGTCTCGAAAACCTGCCGGGCGGGCGTCACACCGTGCTCGCGGTGCTCGAGCACGAGCGGGATGGCCGCGCGGTCCTGCAAGGTCTCGACGCATTCCTCGGGGGCGGCGCAGACGCCGCCGTCGAGATCTGCCTGCCAGAGGGCGAGTCGACGGGTCACCCGCACCATGATCCACCTCCGTGGTCCCTCGGGCCCGCACCGACCCTACCCCGCTGTTCACCAGCCCCGGACGGCCAGATGGGCGTGCCGGACGGCCCCCGGCGAGACGGATAGGTCAAGATCGTGAGGTGCTACTGGCTGAGGACCTCGACACATCCACGCTCACTGACCGGCAGCGGGCGATCCTGTCCGTCATCCGGGACTGGGCGACCCGGTACGGCTACTCGCCGTCCACCCGCGAAATCGCCGACGCGGTGGGGCTGGCCTCGACGTCGTCGGTCAGCCGCCACCTGCGCATCCTGGAGGAACGTGACTTCCTGCGCCGGGGTGGCGCCACGACCCGCCCGATCGACGTCCGCATGTTCCTGGAGCCGCCGGCCCGGGCCGAGGGCGACGCGACGACGGTGACCCTCCCGCTGGTCGGGTCCATCGCCGCCGGCAGCCCGATCCTGGCCGAGGAGACCCTCGACGAGACCCTGACGCTGCCGCGCGAGCTGGTCGGCCGGGGCGAGCTCTACTGCCTCCGGGTACGGGGCGACTCGATGATCGACGCGGCGATCTGCGACGGGGACATCGTGGTGGTGCGGCGCCAGAGCGAGGCCTACAACGGGGACATCGTCGCCGCGATGATCGACGAGGAGGCCACCGTCAAGGTCTTCCGCCGCCGGGGCGGTCACGTGCTGCTGGAGCCCCGCAACCCGGCGTACGAGGCCATCGACGGCGACCACGCGGTCGTGCTGGGCAAAGTGGTCTCGGTGCTGCGCCGGGTCTGACCGGTCTCAGGATGCCCGGCCGGCGAGGGGGAAGCCGGTCTCCAAATAACCGACCGCGCGCGTGACAGCCGCGCTGCCGGTCCCTCCGGCCCGGATCGCGGCGAGGATCGCCCCGGTCAGCGCACCGGTGAAGACCCGCGCCTCGAAGTCGTCCGGGCCGGGTCGCAGCCGGGCGACGAGCGCTTCGGCCAGCACGGTGACGACGCGGGCCAGTTCGTCGAGCTGCGCCTGACGCAGCTCGGGCACCGTGTCGACGAGCCGGCGCCGTTGCTCTTCCTCCTCGTTGCCGACGCGGGCCAGGCCGGCGTCGACGGCCCGGCGGAACGCGGTGAGCGGGGGCAGGTGGCCGGGCTGCTCGGCCAGGGCGGCCAGCATGATCGCTTCGAGGTCGTCGGCCAGGACCACGCGTTCCTTGCCGGCGAAGTAGCGGAAGAACGTGCTCGGCGAGACGTCGGCGGCCGCGGCGATCTGGTCGGTGGTCGTCGCCGCGTACCCCTGCTCCGCGAAGAGCCGCAGACCCTCGGTGCGGATCCGGTCCCGGATCTGCGCCTTCTTGCGCTCCCGCAGGCCCGGACGGCCGGGCTCAGCCGGCATCGGGGCTGCCCACCAGCTCGGCGGTGTGCTTCCACAGCTCGCGCTCGGCGGCGGCGTCACCGGCCGGCGCGACGGCTGTGAGGGCCTTTCCCGTCTTGGCGGAGTAATAGCCGCCGGTCCGGCCGGCGAGGGCCGGATCCGTGGCCAGGCGGACGATGCCGGCCGTGCCGCGCCGGGGATCACCCACCCGCAGGGTCTTCAGGACCCGCTCGATCGCGCCCGCGAAGCGCACCTCGCGGCCGAGGCCGGTCACGTTGAAGCCGGGGTCGAGCGCGTTGGCCGTCACGCCCGTCCCGGCCAGGCGGCGGGCCAGCTCGTTGCTGAACATGATGTCGAGCAGCTTGGTGCGGCCGTACCTGAGGGAGGACTCCCGGGCGTTGAACGGGGCGGTGTCGGTCAGGTCGGCGGGCAGGTCGAGGGTGCCGTGCCGGCGGGACGCCTCGGAGGCGACCGTGACGATCCGGGCCGGCGCGGCAGCGATCAGCGTCGTGCGCAGCGCCTCGGTCAGGACCCAGGGGGCCAGATAGTTGACGGTCACCATCTCGGGGAGACCGGCCGGCGTGGTCCGCGCCGAGAAGGCGTGCAGCCCGGCGTTGTTGATCAGCACGTCGATCCGCGGATGCCGGCGGGCGATGTCGGCACCG
This sequence comes from Actinoplanes sp. NPDC048791, assembly GCF_040650095.1. Lineage (NCBI taxonomy): Bacteria > Bacillati > Actinomycetota > Actinomycetes > Micromonosporales > Micromonosporaceae > Actinoplanes > Actinoplanes sp. NPDC048791. The sequence goes on from NZ_JBEZGQ010000058.1 coordinate 13,502, forward strand.
GCCCGGCGGACCTGATCGAGGTCGGCGAGATCGGCCGCGACGACGTCGACGACGGTGCCGGGGGCGGCGCTGTCGATCCGGGCGCGGGTGGCTGCGGCGCGGGCGCTGCTGCGGGCGATCAGGACCAGCGCGAACCCGCGCCGGGCCAGCTCGATCGCCGCCAGCTCACCGAGCCCGCTGGTGGCGCCGGTGAGCACCGCGGTAGGGGTCGTCATATTTTGACAGTACTGTCATTTGATAGGACTGTCATTGTGTTGCGCGTCATCGGTGTGCGCGATGCGGCTGGTCTCCCGCCAGAGGAGCAGCACGAAGACCGCCGAGCCGGCAAAGGCGAACCAGAACGGCGCCGTCACGCCGTAGTGGGTGGCCAGGGTGCCGCCGATGGCCGAGCCGACCACCAGCCCGCCGTACAGGCCGATGGTGTTGACGCTGGTGACGCGGCCCTGCAGGTGTGCCGGGACGGCCCGCTGGCGGATGGTGATCGAGGTCGTGTGCCAGATGAACGCGTGCGCGCCGAAGACGAAGAAGATCAGCAACGCGACGGGCGCCGAGGTGGTCAGGGCGAGGGCCAGGTGGGTGAGCGTCTCGAGGATGAGTCCCGCGCGCATGACGTTGCCCAGGCTCACGCGGCGGGTGAGCGGGCCGTAGATCCCTGTGCCGACGAGGCCACCCAGGGCCATGACCGTGGTGAGCGCACCGAAGCCGATCGCGCCGAGGCCGAGCCGCTCGGTCGCGTACAGGACCAGCACCGACCAGGCGGCACCGAAGGTGACGTTGAAGATCATGATGGTCAGCACCAGCGTGCGCACCGCCGGGTTGTGCCGCACCCACCGGAAGCCCTCGGCGATGTCGCGGCGCACGTCCCCACGACTCCGGCCCGTGGAGCGGCCGTGGGACGGCAGCACGACCTTCGAGACCAGGAGCACGCCCGCGGTGACCAGGACGAGCTCGGCGGCGAACGGCCAGCCCACCCCGGCGGCGAACAGCGCCGCCCCGATCGACGGGCCGATCAGCTGGTCCAGGGTGAGCAGCCCGGTCTGCAGCCGGGAGTTGGCCAGGGCGAGATCGTCGCGGTGCACCAGCATCGGCGTCAGCGTCGTCACGGTGTTGTCGGCGAACACCTCCGCGGTGGCGAGCAGGCCCAGCGCCACCAGCGCCCCGGCGACCGAGATGGTCCCGGTGGCCAGCGTGACGGTCAGCACGGCGAGCACCGCGACCCGGGCGAGGTTCGCCGCGATCACCACCCGGCGGCGGTCGTGGCGGTCGGCCAGCACACCCGCGTAGAGGCCGAACACCAGCGGAGGGGCCCAGCGCAGCATGGCGGCCAGCGAGATCAGGAACGGGTCGTGGGTCAGCGAGGCGAGCAGCAAGGGGCCGGCCGCGGTGGCGATGCCGTCGCCGAGGTTCGTCGACCAGGACGACGCGATCAGCCAGCGGAAGCCCGTACCGAGGCGCGCCGGGACCAGGATCTCCGCTGCTCTGCCCACAAGCCGGGAACCCTACGTCCGGCGCCGCCGGACCGCACCCGGATATCACTCCCGCGGGGCGGGGAGGTCGCGGCCGAGGCGGGCGATCGGCGACAACGCCATCAACAGCGGGGACAGCAGCATGCCCGCGGCCGTCACCAGCAGGCTGGTACGCAGGCCCCACTCCTGAGCGAGGAAGCCGCCGGCCAGCGAGCCGAACGGCAACAGACCCATCCCGGCGAAGTTGATCGTCGCGGCCGCGCGGCCCTGCATCCCGTACGGCGTGACGGCCTGCCGCACCACCATGACGGTCACGTTGATCAGCTGACCGAAGGTGCCGAACAGAAAGTTGATCGCCACCAGCAGCGGGACCGTCACCCCGGGCGGGCCGTGCAGGGCCGGTACGCACAGCAGCACGCCGTCGCCGATCACCGCCGCGGTCACGAGCACGACGCCGTACCCGAATCGGCCCGGCAGCCGCGCGGCCAGCAGCGAGCCGACCAGCGCGCCCGGCCCCGTAGCCGCCAGGGCCAGCCCGATGGCAGTGCCCGACAGATGCAGCTCCCGCGGCAGGAAGACCAGGTACGCGGTCATCGTGGCCGCGAAGAAGAACTGGTACGCCGCCGCGGCGAGCCCCACGGTCCGCAGGAACGCGTCGCCGGCGACGAAGCGCAGGCCCTCGTGGATCTGCCGCCAGATCCGCGGAACGGGCCCGGTGCGCGCGGGAACCGGCTCCACGCGGCGGATCCGCACGATGGACCCGAACGACAGCACGAAGAACACCGCGCTGGACGCCACAGCGATCGGCGCCGACAGCAGCGACACCAGCGTCCCGCCGAGGGCCGGGCCGCCGATCTGGGCCGCGGACCGGCTGCCCTCGATCAGGCTGTTGCCCTGTCCGAGCTGGTCAGGTCGCAGCAGCCGCACCAGGGAGGCCTGGTACGCCAGGTCGAAGAACACCGACAGCGCCCCGACGGTGAAGGCGACCACGAGCAGCATCGGCAGGCCGATCCCGCCCAGCAGCACGGCCAGGACCGCGCCGGCCAGGGCCACCGCCCGGCCGAGGTCGGCCAGCACCATCACGGTACGGGTACGCCACCGGTCCACCCACGCACCGACCAGCAGCGACAGCAGGAAGACCGGTGCCTGCCCGACCGCCCGCAGGACGCCCAGCTGACCGGCGTCGGCGTGCAGCGTCAGGACGGCGAACAGCGGCAGAATCACCAGGCTCGCGTGCTCGCCCAGCTGGGAGGCGGTCTGACCGGCCCAGAGCCGGCGGAAGTCGGAGTCACGCCACAGCGGACGAGAGACAGCGGAAGAAGGCACAGTGATCCCTCGCCGCCCGACCCTAACCGCCGGGGGCCGGGCGGGACAGCGAATTCAGTCGAAGGCGGGCAGGCCGTCGATGCTCGCCTTGTTCTTGCGCCGGCGGTACTCGGCCAGCTCCTCGTCGCTGCGCCGGGAGCTCCAGCGGGTCAGCAGATCCCGGTCACCCTCGTACGTCATCAGCGGCACCGCGTATCCGCAGGAGTCGCTGACCCGGTGCACGGCGACGTCGATGATGGACCGCAGTCCGTGCAGGTCCGGCGGGGCGGCGAACGAGGCCAGCAGCTCCGCGTACCCCGGGTCGGTGGCCGTCACGACGCGGCCGGTGCCGTACAGGCGCACGATGTTGGGTTTGCCGTCGAACGCGCAGAACATCAGTGTGATCCGGCCGTTCTCCCGCAGGTGCGCGGTGGTCTCGGCCCCGCTGCCGTGGAAGTCCAGGTACGCCACCCGCAGCTCGCCGAGCACCGAGAAGGTGCCGGCCATCCCCTTCGGCGAGACGTTGACGTGGCCGTCGGCACCGGTCGGCGCGGTGGCCACGAAGAACATGGGCTGGCTGACGATGAACTCCCGCAGCCGGCTGTCGATGTTGTCATGCACCTTCATGCCGCCATGCTGCCCCAGCCGCCGGCCCGCCCGCTTCCCCGGCCCGAAGAGCGGGAGTAACCGCCGGCATCCGGGGTAGGCGGCAGGCGCAACCACGCCCAGTGCCCGCGGAGGAATCATGACCAGCAGCCCGACCACCGGCGACGTCGTCGACGTCCTGACCAGCGACCACCGCGAGGTCACCGCCCTGCTCGCCGAGATCCGGTCCACGACCGATCCGGAGCGGCGGCGCGACCTGGCCGACACCGCCATCAGCGAGCTCGTGCGCCACGCCGTCGCCGAGGAGATGTACGTCTACCCGGCCATGCGCAAGCACCTGCCCGACGGCGACCAGGCCGTCGAGCACGACGTCGAGGAGCACAAGGAGATCGAACGCGCCCTGAAGAAGCTCGAAGGGGCTGACGCCTCGAGTGCCGAGTTCAATGCGGCGCTCCAGGAGCTCGATGCCCTGCTGGCCGACCATGTCCAGGACGAGGAGACCGAGCAGTTCCCCGAGCTGCGGCGCCGCATCCCGCGCGACGAGCTCACCGAGCTGGCCGGCAAGGTGGAGACGGCCAAGAAGCTCGCGCCCACCCGGCCGCACCCCGCCGCGCCCAACAATCAGCTGTTCCACAAGCTCGTCGGCCCCGGCGTGGGCCTGGTCGACCGGCTCCGGGACAAGCTGACCGGCCGCAACACCGACTGAGCGACCGGCGGCGGCGTCAGGGCAGCGGTGACGCCGCCGCGAAGTCCGCGAGCAGGGCACGTTCCCGTTCGGGGCTGAGGCCGGCCCGGCGCGGCCGGTCCAGCCCCTCGGCGCGTTCATAGGCGAGGACGTCGGTGATCAGCTCGGCCCGGTCGCGGTGGCGCAGGCCGGCGGCGACGGCCGCTG
>NZ_JBEZGQ010000059.1:0-17756 GCF_040650095.1 Actinoplanes sp. NPDC048791
CGGGCGACCCCCTGACCACAACCGACGAGGGTACGGCCACAGCAACGTCCCCGGCCCCGCTCTTCTCGGACGGCACCGAGGCGACCCCCGAGCTCGCTCCGACGGCAGAGGGCGACTCCGACGGGCAGTCCGACGACGGTGACAACGACGCAACGGGCCGTCCCCGCCGGCGCCGTCGTCGCGGTGGCCGAGGCACCCGCAGCGCCAGCGGCGCGGAGACGACCTCGGAGGACGGCGACGCGGCACCGGCCGCGACGGAATCGGCTCCGGCCTCGGCCGCGACGGAATCGGCTCCGGCCTCGGCCGCGACGGAATCGGCTCCGGCCGAGATGACCGGCGGCTCGGACGCAGGGGTCGGCACCGGCGCTCAGGACTGATCCACCGCAACAACCCGAAATGGGTGCCCCGCCAGTCGGCGGGGCACCCATTTTGCTCATGGCCGTTCCGAAGCTGGTCAGTGGGTCGGGGTCACGCCCAGCGCCGCGCAGGCCTGCTGATACATCCGGACCGCTTCGCCGCGGACCTGGCGGCGTTCGGTCAGGCGTTCGCTGAACGGGATCCGGACCGGCACCGCGATGCCGTCCACCGTGGCTTCGAAGTCCATCCCGTCGGGATCCAGCCCGGACATCCGGGCCGCGCTCGCCGTGCCGATGCCGCCGAGGCCGCGCACGATCAGCACGTTGTCGTCGGCGTGGTCGTCGTTCATGTGGCGGGCGATCTGCGCCACCACTTCCGGGGTGAAGGTCATGCCCAGCGCTCCTTGAGTTGGCGCAGCACAGCGATGTTGAGCCGGTAGGCCTCCTGCACCTCGGCGAGGAAATTCTGCTCGTCCGCCGGGGAGAAGGCGAGCCCGTCGAGCAATTCCCGGTAGCGGGTGCGGAAGGCCGGCGGCGAGACGCCGTCGAAGACGAAGAACCGGTGGCCTGCGCCGCTCAGGCCGTACGCCTTGGCGATCGCCGGGCCGAGATATTGGCCACCGGACAGGTCGCCCAGGTAGCGGGTGTAGTGGTGGGCGATGAAGCCCCACGGCTGGTCGAACGCCACCGCGCGCAGCCGGGCCCGGTATTCCTGGGTGGCCGGCAGGGCGCTGAGCTGGGGTGCCGGCCCGAGCAGGGTGGCCAGGTCGTGGCTCAGCGCGGGCAGCCGGGTCAGCTCGGGAAAGACGAAGTCCCCGGCTACGGGGTGGGTCGCCATCGTTTCGGCGGCCTGCTCCAGCGTCTCGTAGATGAACCAGTGCTGCGCGGCCAGGTCGGCGTAGGCCTGCCGGGGCAGCGTGCCCGCGGCGAGCGCGTCGAGGAACCCGCTGCCCTGGGCCGCGTCGTGGTCCGAGCGGGTGCCGCTGCGGAGCCGGACGGACAGCCTTTCGGTGGGAGGGTCGGCCAGGGTCATCGCAGCACCTCCATGCTTGGTTAGGTGAGCCTAACAAACAGATAGGCTCTGAAGATCAGCAAAATCGGCGGGGCAGAATGGTGGGATGCCCCAACCACTGGACGCCGTCCTCGCCGAGGTGCGTGGCCTGCTGCTTGATCCGGCGCTCACCCGCGCGGTCGCAGCCGGCAAGCGCCGCGGTGCCACCCCTTCGGTCACCCGCGCCGAGCTCCGGCCGGTCGCCCTCAAGGGTGGACCTCGGTTGCAGATCGTGACCGATGACGGCTCCCGGCCGTACACCCGGAATGTCGAACCCGGCCCGGAGGCCGCAGCGGCGGTCGATGCCCTGCTGGCCGAGCCCTTCGGGAATTGGCATGTCGAGACGGCCACGACCACCGTCCAGGTCCGCGTGACGAAGAAGGGCGACGCCCAGGTGCACCGGGCCGCGGCGGTCGAACCGGCCGTGACCCAGGGTCACGACCGGGCGAAGCAGTGGCTGCTCGATCCGGGCGATCCGCTGTTCACGGTGGTCGGTGGCACGGCGGCGAAGCGCCGCCAGGTCGACGCTTTCCTGCGGGCGCTGGCCGCGACCCTGCCGGACGAGCTGCCCGCGGAGCTGCGGGTGGTGGATCTGGGCTGCGGCAACGCGTATCTGACGTTCGCGGCCTACCGGTTCCTGGCCGATCGCGGCGTCAAGGTCCGGGTCGTGGGGGTCGACGTGCGTGAGGACCAGAGGGTACGCAACAGCGCCGTCGCCGAGCAGCTGGGCTGCGCCGATGCGGTGACCTTCGTGGCCGGCACGATCGAGGACGCCGTCGTGGCGGAGGCGCCGGATCTGGTGCTGGCGCTGCACGCGTGTGACACCGCGACGGACCAGGCGCTGGCCCGGGCGGTGCACTGGGACGCGAAGTGGGTGCTGGCGGCGCCGTGCTGCCACCACGAGATCGCGGCCCAGCTCAAGGGCCATCCCGCCCCGGCGCCGTACGGGGAGCTGACCCGGCACGCGATCCTGCGGGAACGTTTCGCGGACGTGCTGACGGATTCGCTGCGCTCGGCGCTGCTGCGGCTGCACGGGTACCGGGTGGAGGTCGTCGAGTTCGTGGACTCGGCGCACACGCCCCGGAACCTGCTGCTGCGGGCCAGACTGACCGGCACACCCCCGACCGACGATCAGCGCGCCGAGTACGAGGCGCTGACCAGCCAGTGGGGCGTGACGCCGGCGTTGGAGAAGCTGCTCACCTGACGACGGTGGTGAACGCGGCGGTGTGCACCTTGCCCGCGACCTGGAAGTCGAAGAACATCCGGTAGCGGCCGGGCCCGGGAGCAGTAAGCCAGAACTTGACGGCGCCGTCGACGGGTTGCGCCTCCGGGTGGACGTGCACATAGCCGACGTCACCCTCACGCAGCACGACCAGGTGACCGAACGCGCCCAGATACGGCTCGAGAGTCGCGGGCTTGCCGTCCGGGCCGGTCACTGTCATCAGCAGCGGCTGGGTTGCGGTTGTCCGGGGCGTACCGGCGTACGAGATGACGAAGCCGTCAGTGGTCGCCTCGGTGACCGGCGCGGGCAGCGGGACCGGCCGGTAGTCGCCCCCGACCGTCAGGTCGACGCCCAGCGTGACGGGAGTCTGCCGGCCGCCGACGACTGCGGTGAAGTCGGTGATTGCGCGGTAACTGCCGGGGGCGGTGAGGGCGAGGTCGACGCTCCAGGTGCCGTCGGGGGCCATCGTGGGGTGCAGGTGCTGGAAGCCGGTGAGGTCGCGGCGGACGAGAACGAAGTGCAGCGGCTTGTCGTGCACGACGGCGTAGGTGGTGATCGGCGCGCCGCCGGGTCCGGTGATCCGGAACCGGTACGGCTGGGCGGAGGCGGCCTTGAGCGAGGTGGCCTCGGGCACGAGGGTGAGCCCGGCGGAGGTGATCGTCAGGCCGCCGACAGCTTCGGCCGTGGCCGGCTGGGCGTTGGTGCCGTCGGCGGTGTGGACGTGCGGAGCCGCGCCGGTGTCGTCGTGAGGGGCGGTGGTGGTGCTGTTGTTGAGGGCGGCGGAGGTTGCCTGCACCCGCTCGGCGGAATTGCTGAGGCGGCCGAGGCCGTAGCCCGCGAAGAGGACAACCACGATGACCGCCGCGAATGCTGCCCGGCGGAAGCTGGCCGGGTCGGTCTTGGGCTGCCCGGCAGCCTCCTCGCCGGCGTGCCCCTGGGCGCGCGCCGGCGGCTGTCCTGCAGGGCGCTCGTCGTCCTGCCGCGCAGACTGTCCTGCAGGGCGCTCGTCGTCCTGCCGCGCAGACTGTCCTGCGGGGCGCTCGTCGTCCTGCGGCGCAGACTGACTCCCAGTCTGCTCGTCAGGCATCAGCAAGCTCGTAGCCGGCCTCGTCAACAGCGGCCCGGACCTCGTCGGCGGCAAGCGGGGCCGCGCTCGTGACCGTGACGGCGCCGGAAGCGAGGTCGACCTGGACGGCGTCGACGCCGGGCAGCTCGGAGATCTCGCTGGTGACGGCCTTGACGCAGTGCTCACAGGTCATCCCGGTCACGGTGTACGTGCTGGTGACAGACATGGTCGTTCCTTCCTCGGGCCCTCGGCCACGTATCTTCGCGACGGCGCATGCGCCTCCGCTTCGGGCTGAAACGCGGTCGGTTGCGCTCCGCTCAGGAGCGGACCAGACGCGCGATGGCGTCCGAAGCCTCTTTGACCTTGGCACTCGGGTCGCCGGCGCGGGCAGCGTCGACAACGCAGTGGGCCAGGTGATCCTCGAGCAGGCCGACCGCGACGGCGTGCAGGGCGCTCTTCGCCGCCGAGATCTGCGTGAGGACATCGATGCAGTAGGTGTCCTCGTCGACCATCCGCTGCAGGCCGCGGATCTGGCCCTCGATGCGGCGTAGGCGCCCGAGCAGGGCAGCCTTGTCGCCGGAGTACCCGTGCGGTCCGGGATGTTCGTCGTGGTCGGTGGTCATGCCACCCACAATACCCCCCACCCGTATCCAACACGGCACTCCGGTGGCGTGGCTTTTGTCTCTTTCGGCGTTGCATTCCTGACCACCGCCGTCCGCACGATCATTGTCCCGTTCGGGTCCGCGCCGCCTCCAACCGGGCTCCGAACGCACCGGTGCAGCCGCGGCGTCTTCCATCGACGCGTCAGCCCCGCCACCGAAGCAAGCACGTCACCCGCCACAGCCCCGTCAGCCCGCCACAGCCCCGTCAGCCCACCACGGCCGACGAAAGCCATCATCCCGGCCATCGCCGAAGTGAAAGCCGGCAGCCGGCCTACGGCGGGCGGAAGCATTCGGCTCCGCCACCGCCAGGCCAAAATGCCCAGCCACCACCAAATCGAAGGCCGTCAGCCCGCCAAGGCCGAGCGGGAGCCGTCAGCCCGCCGCGGCCGAGCGGGAGCCGTCAGCCCGCCGCGGCCGAGCGGGAGCCGTCAGCCCGCCACAGCCAAGGCGAGAGGCAGGACACCGGGCGCGCCGGCTTGTCGGAGGGCCCGGCCCGCCAGAACCATCGTCCAGCCGGAATCCGACATGTCGTCTACCAAGAGGACGGGGCCTTCAAGGCCTCGAAGGGACTCCGCCATCTCCGGCGGGACAGTGAAGGCGTCATGCAGAGCAAGAACTCTCTGCGCACTGTTTCCCCGCGGTCCGCTGCCACCCGTGTGCGTGGAAGTCAGCGTCCCGAGCAGTGGCAACCGGCCCACTGCCGCGATCCGCTCCGCGAGGCTGTCCACCAGCTTCGGCCGACGGTGAGAGCCGACCGAGACCACCCCCACCGGGCGCTGCGCCCAGGCGTCGTCTCCGTGCGCCCAGCCCTTCAGGACCTCGACCACGGCAGCCACCATCTCGTCCGGAATCGTGCTGTCCGCCGCCTCCGGACCCACCAGGGCTCGCAACTTGTCGCCCCACCCCAGGTCGGACAGCCGTCCGACGGCGCGGCCCGGCAGGATCTGCTCACCCGGACCGATCTTGCCCTTCAGCGAAACGCCGACGGTGGCCAGACCGGTCGGCCAGAGCTTCTTCGGGGAGATCTCCACGCCCGCGTGGCCGAGGAAGGTCTGGGCCGCGGCCAGCGCCTCGGCCGACACCTCGGCGTCGAACAGCGGGTCGGCACAGTTGTCACAGCGGCCGCACGGTGTGGCTTCCGGGTCGTCGAGGCAGCGGCGCAGGAACTCCATCCGGCAAGCCGTCGTCCCGGCGTACTCGATCATGGTTTTCTGCTCTGCCGTCCGCGCCTCGGCGACCCGGCGCAGGCGCGCGGTGTCGTAGGTCCACGGCTCGCCGGTGGAGAGCCAGCCGCCGCGGGTGCGCCGGACCGCGCCGTCCACGTCGAGGACCTTGAGCATGAGCTCCAGGCGGGTGCGCCGGAGGTCGACGATCGGCTCCAGCGCCGGCGTCGACAGTGGCCGATCAGGTGACAGCGCGGCAAGCACTGTGCGCACCTGCTCCTCGGGCGGGAACGCGAGCGAGGCGAAGTAGCGCCAGATCGCGATGTCCTCCGGGCCCGGTAGCAGGATGACCTCGGCATGCTCCACGGCTCGGCCCGCGCGGCCGACCTGCTGGTAGTACGCGATCGGCGACGGCGGCGCCCCGAGGTGCACGACGAAACCGAGGTCGGGCTTGTCGAAACCCATGCCCAGCGCGGAAGTGGCCACCAGCGCCTTGATCTTGTTGTCCAGCAGATCCTGCTCGGCGGCGCGGCGAGCGGAGTCCTCCACCTGTCCCGTGTACGACGCCACAGCAAACCCCCGTGACCGCAGGAACTCGGCAGTCTCCGTGGCCGCGGCAACCGTCAACGTGTAGACGATGCCGGAGCCCGGCAGCCGGTCGAGGTGGTCCGCGAGCCACGCCAGCCGGTGCGCCGGATTGGGCAGTTCCAGCGCCGCCAGCCGCAGCGAATCCCGCTCCAGCGGTCCGCGCAGCACGAGCGCGTCACCGAGCTGCTCGGCCACGTCAGCGGTCACACGTGAATTAGCGGTGGCCGTGGTCGCCAGCACGGGCGTGAGGCCCGGCAGACCAGCCAGGAAGGTGCGCAGCCGCCGGTAGTCAGGGCGGAAGTCGTGGCCCCAGTCCGACACGCAGTGCGCCTCGTCGACCACCAGCAGGCCGGTGCTCGCGGCCAGGCCGGGCAGCACGTTGTCGCGGAAGTCCGGATTGTTGAGCCGCTCGGGGCTGATCAGGAGGACGTCGACCTCGCCGGCCCGGATCTCGGCGGTGATCTCACTCCACTCGTCGAGGTTGGCGGAGTTGATCGTGCGGGCCCGGATGCCGGCCCTCGCCGCCGCCTCCACCTGGTTGCGCATGAGGGCGAGCAGGGGCGAGACGATGACCGTCGGCCCGGCAGGTGGATCACCGGGCTCGGCGGTGATGCCGTCGCGCAAGAGAGCGGTGGCCACGAAGTAGACCGCCGATTTGCCCCAGCCAGTGCGCTGCACACAGAGCACTCGCCGCCGATCGACCACGAGAGCCTCGATGGCTCGCCACTGGTCCTCTCGCAGCACCGCATGCTCACCGGCCAGCCGGCGCAGCACCTCCTCGGCGCACTCGCGCACCGCCACCCGTTCGGCTTCGCTCACCGCTGACCGCGTCATCTCCACCACGCCAGCATGTCTACCAGCCGGCACCGACAAGACCCGGGTTATCCACAGGCCCGATCCGCCGGGATCGTTGTCCACAGGCCGGCGATTACCCGCGCGCCCCGGCGTCGTGCGCTGCCACCATTGGCGGCATGCGAGAGAGGCTCCGAAAGCTGCACCTCGACGGCCGGGAGTTCGCCTGGAAGGCGGAGATCCGGGCCGCACCGGGCGTCGACGGCAGACGACACCGGCACATCCGGGTTCGCGTGTGGGGCGCAGGTAAGAACAGCTGTGTCCTGCAGGCCGACATGACGGAGCTGCCCGTTCCGGCTGCGTCGGAGGAGACGACGTATGCCTACCCGAGCGCGGCCATCGTGCGCTGGCTCGTCTCGTGGGGGCTGGAGGCGGGCTGGACGCCGGAGAAGGTCGGCGGGGTGTTTCGGGTGAGCTCGGCTGCTGGGCCGAACTTGCCTGGGCTGGGTTTGGTCGACCTGCCCTGACACTGGTTCCTTGACAACTAAATTTGTCGGTGGCAGCGTGGACGGCATGACGAAGACGATCGCCGAGAAGCTGCAGATCAAGCCGCACACCACGGTGTGGCTGTCGCACGCTGCCCACCTGCCCTTGCTGACCCCGATGCCGGAGGGCGTACGGGAGAGCGACGGGCTGGCGTCGGCGAGCACGGCAGTGCTGTTCGCAGACGATGCCGCGAGTGCTCGGAAGCTCCTCGAGGAGCACGCCGACGATCTCGCCAAGCCCGCGGTCCTCTGGATCGCATATCCGAAGGGCAACAAGGCGGACATCAACCGCGACACGCTCTGGCCGATCGTGGCGGACTTCGACATGCGCCCGAACGGCCAGGTGGCGATCGACGAGCGCTGGTCGGCGCTGCGGTTCCGCCCGAACAAGCCGGGTGAGGGCCGCTTCACCGGTGGTGCCCCGAAATAGCACCGAGGGATTGGCGGGCGGGCGGTACGGTCGCGGCCATGTCGGACACTGCTGCTGTTCTCGACCGCTTCCTGGCTGCCTGGTCCCGGCGGGACCTCGCAGGCGTGGTCGACTGCCTGGCCGCGGACGTGGTCTACAGCAGCTCGGACGGCAGCGTCGTGCGTGGTCGCGAGGCTGCCGGCGCCGTTTTCGCCGAGCAGCTCGACGGCGATCCCGACCTCACTATCGAACCCATCGCGGTACGGGGTGAGCGCGGTTTCGGCTACTTCTCGTATCCCGCCGCGGCCGACGGGACCACCTTGCGAGGCGTCGACGTCTACACCGTGCGGGACGGGTTGATCGTCGCCAAGGATGTGCTCAGCAAGATCGCCTGAGGTCAGCGGCCCAGCACCGTGCCGCCGTTGACGTTGATGATCTGGCCGGTCACGAAGCTGCCGCCGGGGCCGACCAGCCAGCGCACCGCCTCCGCGATGTCGTCCGGCACACCTGCCCGCTTGACCAGCGTTGCGGCCACTCGCTGGGCGTGGCCTTCCTCGGTCATCCGGCCGGTGAAGAACTCGCTGTCGGTCACGTAGCCGGGGGCGATCACGTTCGCGGTGATGCCCTCGGGGCCGAGCTGGGTGGCCAGGTCCAGCGCATAGCCGTGCAGGGCCGCCTTGGCCGCCGAGTAGGGGCCGCCACCACCCCGCTGGGCGGCGATCGAGCTGGTCAGGATGATCCGTCCACCCGGCCGGCGCAGCAACGGCAGCAGGGCGTCGGTGAGGAGCACCGCGGTCAGGACGTTGGAGTCGAGGTTTGCTCGCCAGCGCGCTGCCAGGCCTTCGGGGGTGGAGTCGTCGCCTGACACGTACGCGCCCGCGTTGTTGACGACCACGTCCACCGGGCGGCCGCCGACGGCCTCGACCACCGCGGTGGTCTGGCCGGGAACTGACAGGTCGGCGGTGACCGCCGTTGCTTGCGGGCCGATCCACTTCACCGCGTCGGCCAGCACGTCGGGGCGCCGCCCGACGATGATGACGTCGTAGCCCTCCCCCGCCAGCATTCCCGCTGTCGCCCGGCCGATTCCCGTGCCGCCCCCGCTGACCACCGCAAGCCTCGCCATGCCCCGACTCTAGAGGAGGGGCGTGCGCCGGCCGGAAGGGCCGGACAGGAGACCTGATCCACGCTGCGCCGACTACGCGGGGGTGGTGTGGTGAGGGCGGTGATGGAGCGGCGGCGCCGGGGTGCTGGGCCGGCGCCGCCGTTCAGTCAAGCGTTCTCCGGGACAGCGGAACGCAGCGTGGAAGTTGCCGGCCCCAACGCCCGCCAGGTCAGCAGCATGATGACCGCCATCGCCGCGGCCGCCGTCCAGAACGTCGCGGTGATCCCGTAGGCCTGCGCCACCGCTCCGCCCAGCAGCGAGCCCAACGCTGCCCCGCCCAGGTCGAGCAGGGAGTACACGCCGGCCGCCCGCCCGTAGAGCCCGCCTGGGATCGAGCGCTGCCGCAGCGTCGTCACCACGTTGCCCCAGACCGCGGCGTGGACGCTGAACACCACGATCATCGCCGCCGCTAGCCACGGAGTCCGGGTCAGCGCCAGCGTCGCGTGCAGCACCACTTCCACGAACAGGCCGGCTCGCAGAAGTGCCGTCGCGCTGACAGTGCGGATCAGGGCCGGAGCCGTTACCGTGCCGGCCAGGCCGCCCACCGCGAACGCCGTCAGCAGTACGCCGTAGCCCAGCCGGCTCAGGCCGAGCCTTTCGAAGGCGTACAGCACGAAGGTGGCGAAGGCGGCGCAGAAGACCACGTTGCCGAATGCCATCGTCATCGCGAGCGTGCGCAGCAGGCGGTGCTGCCACAGCCATCGGATCCCCTCCGCGATGTCCGTCCGGAGCGGCCTGCGGGGCCGGGGCTCCGGGGCCGGGATGCCACCGATGCCGGCGACCAGCGCAGCCGATGCGGCGAACGACAACGCGTTCACTCCGAACGGCACCGCCGCGGCCACCACGAACAGCCAGGCACCCAGCGGTTTCGCCGCGAACTGGTTGAGCACCGTGAACGTCGCGCCGAGCCAGGCGTTCGCCGTCGGCAGCCTCTCGGCCGGCACCAGCGCCGGGACGAACGCCGACGCCGCCGTGTCCGCCAGCGTCTCGCCCGTGCCGAGCACGAAGAAGACCGCATAGATCAGCGGTACGGTCACCACGTCGCCGGCCACCGCCGCCACCAGCGTGGCCATCGCAGCGGCTCGGATCAGGTTGACCGTCACCACCAGGCGGCGTCGGTCGAGTCTGTCCGCCCAGGCCCCGCTGATCAGGGCGAACAGCAGCCACGGCAGTTGCTGGGCGAAGACGGCGCCGGCCACCGCCGCCGGTTGGGTGGTGATCGAGGCGACCAGCAGCGGGCCTGCCGCCATCGTGACGCCGTCGCCGAGATTGGAGACCGCGCTCGCGGTCCAGAGTTTGCTGAAGTCCGCGCCGAGGCGCGGGAAAAGGGCACGCAACATTGCTCCTCAAGACAGGGGTGACGGTCGACGACCGCCCCGTGCGAGGAGCTACGGGCCGCGGGAGACTAAGCGGCGCGTCCTCGCGTCGGGGCGAAGACCGTTGCCATGTCGAGTTGCATCACGCACCCTTTCTGTCGGCTGGTAAGGCACTCTAGATCGAAACGGGGAGGTACGGGTGCGGGGTCGTTCGCCGTGGCAGTACCCGGCCCGGATCGTGCCGATCGCCTTCCTCGGTGCCATCGCCGTGGGCACCGCGCTGATGATGCTGCCGGCCGCGCGGGCCGAGCCCGGGCACGCGCCGTTCGTGACCGCGCTGTTCACCGCGACCTCCGCCGTCTGTGTCACCGGGCTGGCCGTGGTGGACACGCCGAGCTACTGGTCCGGCTTCGGCGAGGTACTGCTCACCGTGCTGTCGCAGATCGGCGGCTTCGGGATCATGACCCTCGCCACGCTGCTCAGCCTGCTGGTGTCGCGGCGGCTCGGTTTGCGCAGCCGGCTCATGGCGCAGGCCGAGAGCGCCGGCCTGTTCAGCGGCAACGTCGGCGGCGTGCTCGTCCGCGTCGCGATCGTCATGTTCGCCTCCGAGGCCGCCATCAGTGTCGTGCTCACGTTGCGGTTCTGGCTGGCGTACGACTATCCGTTCGGCCGGGCCGTGTGGGAGGCCGTCTTCCACGCCGTGCAGGCGTTCAACAACGCCGGGTTCGCGCTCTATCCCGACAGCCTGACGCGGTTCGTCGGCGACTGGTGGATCTGCGTGCCCGTGACGCTCGGCGTGCTGGCCGGCTCGATCGGCTTCCCTGTCCTGTTCGAGCTGGCGCGGGAGTGGCGTACCCCCGGCTTCTGGTCCACCCACACGCGGCTCACCGTGTGGGGCACTGTGTTGCTCAGCGGGATCGGTTTCCTGGTCTTCCTGACGTTCGAGTGGACCAATCCGCAGACCCTCGGCCCGCTCGGCACCCCCACCAAGATCCTGGCCGCGTTCACCCAGGACGTGATGACGCGTTCCGGCGGCTTCAACAGCATCGACCTGGGCAAGATGAACACCGAGACCATCGCCGTCACCAACGGCATGATGTTCATCGGCGGCGGCAGCGCCAGCACCGCCGGCGGCATCAGGGTCACCACGTTCCTGCTGCTGGCCTTTGTGATCTGGGCGGAGATCCGGGGTGAGCCCGACGTGGTCATCCGCAAGCGGCGGATCGCCGAGGAGACGCAGCGGCAGGCCATCACCGTCGCGCTGCTCGGCGTCGCCCTGGTCGCCGGCGGCACGCTGGCGCTGATCGGGCTGACCGACGACGTGCCGTTCGACCGGGCGCTGTTCGAAGTCACGTCGGCCTTCGCTACGGTCGGCCTCAGCACCGGCATCACGCCCACACTGCCGCCGTCCGCGCAGTTCCTGCTCACCATCCTGATGTATGTCGGCCGCGTCGGCACGATCGCCGTGGGAACGGCGATCGCCCTGAACACCCGCCGCCGGCTCTACCGCTACCCGGAGGAGCGACCCCTCGTTGGCTGACAGAAGACTCACCGCGAACCCGGACAACGTTGTTGTCGTCGGGCTGGGCCGCTTCGGCGGGCAGGTCGCCGCGTCGCTGGTCAACCTCGGTCACGAGGTGCTCGGCATCGACGCCGACCCGCACATCGTGCAGGACTGGTCCGACCGGCTCACCCAGGTCGTGGAAGCCGACGCCACCGACACCGAGGCGCTGCGCCAGCTCGGCGTGCAGGAGTTCGCCCGGGCCGTGGTCGGCATCGGTACGAACCTCGAGGCCAGCGTGCTGACTGTGCTGACGCTGGCGGAGATCGGCGTGCCGGAGATCTGGGCCAAGGCGATCAGCACCAAGCACGGCAAGATCCTGTCCTCGGTCGGCGCCCGGCACGTCATCTACCCCGAGGCGGAGATGGGTGAACGGGTCGCGCACCTGATCACCGGCCAGATGCTCGACTACATCGAGTTCGACGACGGCTTCGCCATCGCGAAGGTGCGGGCGCCGAAGGAAGCGATCGGCCGCACGCTGGCCGACATCGGCCTGCGCAGCAAGTGGGGCGTGACGGTGGTCGGCACCAAACTGCCGGGCGAGGACTTCACGTACGCGCGACCCGAAACGGTCGTGCCGCCGGGCTGCATCCTGATCGTCGCCGGCGACACGACCAAGGTGGAACAGTTCGCCGCGGTGACCTGACCCGAAACCGCGGCTGGGCCGGCTCAGACCGTGACTGAGAAGCCTGACTTCTTCTCCGGTGCCTTGGCCGGCGGCTTGCTCGACTTCGCCGGCGCCGGCGCCGGCGCTTTCTTCCGCGGAGACGGCTTCTTCCGCACGTCATCCGATGCCGGCATCCCCCCGGAGATCTCCGCCGAAGGAGCCGCCGCCCCCACCGCCCCGAGCACCTCAGCCTGGCAAGCCTTACCGTTCAGCACGAACGCCACCGGCAGCGGATTGCTGATCCGGTAACTCCCGCTCAACGTCACACTCGCCGACCGCCCCGGCCGCAGCTTCGTCCCGTTCTTGGCCCGCAGCACCAGTTTCCGCCCCCGCTGGGTGAGCCGTTTCGGCGCGTCGGTGAGCCGCTGACCACCCGCAAAACTGAACTCCAGCGACCACTCCGACAGCACGTGCTCCCCCGTGTTGACCACGGTCACCTGAGCGCCGAAGTCCGACCCCGAGTCACGCTGCACGCGGTAGCGGACCTTGCACCCCGTACCGTGCGGGACCACCGCCCCCGGCCCGGCACCGGCCGCCGCCGCTTGAGCTGTGCCGACGTCGACCGGCTCGCGGGTCGACGACCAGACCAGGCCCACCGCCGCCGCCAGGATGATCGTCGCGACGCCGGCCTGGATACGATGCCGCCCGGCCAGCACCGCATCCGTGAGCCGCGCCCCCGGGACCGGCAGCCCACCGGAGCGCAGCAGCCCACCCGCGCGGAACAGCCCGCCACCCAACGGCTGCGGACCGCCGAGCCGCAACGCCCGGGCCACCCGCAGACCGGCGCGGACCCGCAGCCCGGGTGCCCGGGCCGGCCGTGGCATCGGATGCGGTGACGGGCGCAGCCCGGACGCGGGCGCACCGACTGCGATGATCGGCTGAAGACCGACCAGCGCGGCCAGTTCCGCGGCGACCACGGCCGCGCCGGGCCGGTCCTCGGGCTGCTTGGCCAGGCAGCGCAGGCAGAGATCGGCGACCTGCGCCGGCATTCCGGGCAGCGACGGTACGGGCTCCGGATCAGCGAACAGGTGTGCCCGCAACGCCTGCGTGGTGTTCCCCGCCGGCCACGGCAGCCGGCCGGTGAGGGTCCGATAGAGCAGCAGCCCCAAGGCGTACACGTCGGCGGCGGGCGAGACGTGACCGCCGCCGAGCCGTTCCGGGGCCAGGTACGCCGGGGTGCCCAGCAGACTGCCGTCCGGTGCGGCGTCCCGTTGCCCGATCAGCGCCGAGATGCCGAAGTCGACGACCTTCGCTCCGGCGCCGGTGAGCATCACGTTCGCCGGGGTCACGTCGCGGTGCACCACGCCCCGGGCGTGGGCCGTGGCCAGGGCTGATGCCACCTCAGCCGCGATCACCACCGCGTCGCGCCAGGGCAGCGGGCCCTGGCGGCTCAGCCGGGCGGCGACCGACTCGCCCTCATTGAGTTCCATCACCACGTACGGGACCGAGCGGTGCTCGTCCAGCGGGGATTCCCCGAAGTCGAACACGCCGGTGATGTGCGGGTGGCACAGCCGGGCCGCGGCCAGCGCCTCCAGCCGCAGCCGGTCGCGGAACGTCGAGTCGCCGGCGAGTTGCGGCGACAGCACCTTGACGGCGACGGCCCGGCCCAGCACCTGGTCGTGGCCCCGCCACACGACGGACATGCCGCCGGTGCCGAGCCGTTCGATCAGGCGGTACCGGTCGCCGACGAGGCCGCCCTGTCCCCCGGTCGCCAGCCAACCCATGTGCCGATTGTGGCCCGAGGGACGCCCCGCTCACCGGGGGTCGGCGGAATCCAGAGAGCCGCCGGGCGTGCTCTGACCAGCACATCGCTCTTTGTCCGGAATAACCCTGAGATCGCCCGGCCGGGAGCCGATCCACCGGCCCGAAGCGCCGGTCAACACCCGGCCGGCGCCACCCGCCCACGAGCTGATCCACCGGCGCGAAGCCAGCGGCCGACTCCCCACCGCCGTCACCCAGCCAGGAGCTGATCCACCGGCGCGAAGTCGTCGGTCAGCACCCGGGCGTCGTCGATGAAATCGGTGAGTGGCTGACCCGACAGCAGCTGCACCGGCTCGTCCACCAGGTCGAGATGGTTGCGCAGCTCGTCCAGGGCCAGCGGCGACTTCGACGCGACGATCACGAAGTTCGAGCCGGTCTCACCGTCGAGGGCGGCCTGCGGTGCCACCAGGGCCACGTGCGGGAAGACGTCGGCCACCGTGGCCAGCTCGGCCCGGATGAAACGGTTCGGCGGGTAGTCGATGACGTTCTGCGCGTACACGCCGTCGGTGCGCAGGACGCGGGCGATGTCGGCGGCCATCTCCCGGGTGGCGAGGTGCCACGGGACCACCAGGTGGCCGAACGCGTCGCCGACCACCACGTCGTACCCCTGGCTCCGCTGCTCGGCCAGGCCGACCCGCGCGTCGCCGACGCGGACCCGCAGGTTCGGCCCGGTGCGCAGGCCCAGCTCGCGTTTGTCCAGGTCGACCAGGCCGCCGTCGAGCTCCAGGACGAGCTGGTCGCTGCCGGGCCGGGTCCGCGACACGTACGCCGGAACGGTGAACCCGCCCCCACCCAGGTGCAGCGCACTGATCGGGGCACCACCGGCCCGCACGACATCCACCACGGCACCGATCCACTGCACGTACGCGAACTCAAGGTGGGTCGGATCGTTCAGGTCGACGTACGAATGCCGCGCCGAGTTCAGGATCAGCGTCCGCCCACCGGCCACGCTCGGATCGGCGTCGACCCGCGCGCAGTGATAGGCGGTCTCGATGTCGCAGGGGGTCGGCGCGGTGGCCCCCAGCCCGGCCCCGAACAGCCCGATGGTGACCACGACCGCCCTCGTCCGTGGCTTGCCGGGCAGCTTCAGCTCCGGGTTGTTGCGGTGCAGCCACCAGCCCAGCCCGAAGCCGGCCACGGCCAGCACCCCGGCCAGGGTCAGCACGATCCAGCTGCTGGGCATCGCGGCGACGAAGACGAAGCCCGTGCCCAGCGTCGCGGTGATCGCCCCGAGCGTGCCGAAGCTGGACAGCCGGCCCACCACCTCGCCGGTCCGGCGCAGGTCGCCGAGCTGCAGCTTCACCGTCAGCGGGGTGATCGCGGCGAGCAGGAACGCGGGCAGGAAGACAGCCAGCACGGCCAGCAGCAGCACGGCCGGCGCCGACCCGCCGCGCAGCAGCTCACCACCCCAGCGGACCAGCGGCAGGGTGATCGCCGTGCCGATCGCCGCCAGCAGCAGTGCGGGGGCGAGCAGCAGCCGGGGGTCGAACTTGTCGGCCAGCCGGCCGCCGAGCCAGGTGCCGTACGCGATGGCGGCCAGCGAGATGCCGATCACCGAGCTGCTGACCTGCAGGGTCACCCCGACGTAGGGGCCGACGAGCCGCAGCGCCACGATCTCCAGGACCAGCACGGCACCGCTGGCGAAGAACACCAGAGCGGTGGCCAGTCCGGAAGGCAGGGCGCGCGGGGCGGAGGTCTCCATCGCGCGGATGCTACCGGCGCGCGCCTGTCAGATGACTGATAGGTGCACGTGGTTGGTGTGGGTCGCGGCCGGTCCGCCCGAGCCGCTGTACGAGCGCCAGCCGGTGCCCGGATGCCAGATCTGCCGGTACCAGATCACGTACAGCACGCCGAGCCGTGAGGAGTTCTTCACGAAGTACGCCGCGAGGTTGTCGCCGTACGTACGGTCGCCGCCGGAGGCGTTGACGTTCTCGAAGCCGCCGGAAGCCGCGGAGAAGTCACAGGCTCGACCCTTGGGGTGCTCACCGGAGGAACGCTGACTGAAGCAACCTGTGTACCGCTTGAAACCCGCCGCCCGAGCCTGCTGGTACGCGTTCAGCGTCCGCGGCGTGATGCACCCGCTGCCGCCCGGGGAGGGGTCGCTGACCGAGCAGGACTCCTTGGGCCAGGAGCCGTCGGAGTTGCGCGGGGCCGGCTTGGCCAGCGGCGAGTTGGCGTTGATGAAGCCGCTGCGCGCCGCGCCGCCGCCGGCGATGGCCAGCGCCTGCTCGGCCTGCTGCTTCTTCTTGGCCATGACCTTGACCTGGTTCTGCTGTTCCTTGACCTCCAGGTCGATGGCCTGCTTGGCCTTCGCGGTGGTGGTCAGCGCCTCGCGGTACCCGGTCAGGGCCTTGCCGTCGATCTGGGCCATCTGGTCCAGGCGCAGCGCCCGCTCCATGAACGTCTCCGGCGAGGAGGCGTTGAGCAGCAGGGTCATCGTGTTGAAACGGCCCTGCCGGTACGCGCGGTTGGCGATCTCCCGGACCCGGACCTGCAGCTCGGCGGTCTTCTGCTTGGACTGAGCCAGCGTGACAGTGAGCTGCTTCTGCCGCTTCTGGGAATTGTCGAGCTTGTTCTTGGCTTCGATGTGTCCCTTGGCCGCGGACTCGAGCGCCGACCGCAGCGTCTTGGTGCCGCCCTCGTCGTCCGGATCCGCGTGCGCGGCCGGGGCGGCGACGAGCAGCACCGCGAGGGCAGCGAGAATGGCCAGGACAGGCTGGAGCCGGCGCAGGAGAGTCGCCGCCACGGTCTACCTCCCAAGTCGTGAGCGCGGTGACTCTACCGCGCCGCACGTCGAAACGGCAGCGCGCTCACGTCGACGAATATCCACCGTCGACGAAGAGTGTCTGGCCGGTCACCGCAGAGCTAGCGGCACTCGCCAGATACACCGCGCATCCGGCGAAATCGCTCGGCAGCCCGTTCCGGCCGATCATCGTGCGCCGGGCGTGCGCGGCGACCTTCTCCGGATCGGCGAAGACTGGCTCGGTCAGCGGCGTGTGCACCACGCCGGGGGCGACCGCGTTGCAGCAGACGCCCCGGGCCGACCACGCCTCGGCCTGCGAGCGGGTCAGGGCCACCAGACCGGCCTTCGAGACGCCGTAGGCGCCGCTGTTGCCGTACGCGCGGAAGGCCTGCTGGGAGACCACGTTGATGATCCGACCCCAGCCGCGCCCGGCCATCGCGGTACCGAAGCGCTGCCCGAGCAGGAAGGGCGCGGTCAGGTTGGCGGCCATGGTGACGTCCCAGTCGTCGCCGGTCAGCTCATCCATCGGCGGGCGCCGGTTCACTGCCGCCGCGTTGACGAGGATGTCCGGTTCCCCGTACCGGCTGATGATCGTGTCGATCGCGGCCGGGAGCGCCGCCCGGTCGGCGAGATCCGCCGGGACCGCGGCAGCCTCGACCCCGTCGGCGGCCAGCTCGCGGACGGTCTCGGCC